>JADYYL010000051.1 GCA_020853655.1 Deltaproteobacteria bacterium | reverse complement strand
TGAAGGGCCGACTGCGACGCAATGAAGTCAGCAAGCAGAAACGTCGACGAATCAGTTGTTCCGCTGCTCCACGCGGCTGAATCGAACACACTGACGGCGGTCTCATCACAACTTGTTTCGACGGCAAGTATGTTCATGGAGATCGAGAGACCGAAGGATTGGGAACTTCTCGCAGCGGATTGGCCCGCAAAAGACTGTTCGTCTCGTCATTCGAGGCGAACACTGCCATTCAACACAAAGCGTCTAGAGCGTCCGCAAATACTGCGCAATGCTTCGCTTATCACTCTCCTTCATCCCGCCGTAATAGGGCCATGGACAGAAGCGCGCTTCTCGAGTTTCACCGCTACGAGAGCGACCGGTCGACAGATATTGAACGATGTCATCGTCCGACCAATCCGTGAGACTCGCGGAGACTCGAATATCGGGACCAGCGACGGGGAAGCGTCCTTCGTCGAGCGCGCTGCTATACAGTTCAGCGATCTCAACCTTTTCATCCGGCATCGTGCCGTCAAACGCCTTCCCTTCACGTTCAGCTTGTTCGCGGGCCATCTCGAGTTGATACTGCCGACGACCCTCTGGAGAGAGATAGTTCGCCACGCTCTCGTCATACCGTTCCTGTTCCGGAGTCAGCAACGTAACGACTGATTGAAAGAGTTCGACAACGCCACCTTTCCGACCGTAGCCGCCAAACGATTCGCCGGCGCCCGAATGACACGACCGGCACTGGGCGACGTGGTGAGACAAGTATCGTCCCCGCTCCGCAGAAACCGCCTCGGGCAGCGCTGGGACATAGCCTGCGACCTCGCGGTGCTGGGGAAATAACCCCCATTTATTGCGCTCAAATCCGCCAAGCGTGCGGCGAGGAAATGAATGTTTCACCGGGCGAAGTGTCATCAGATAGAGCGAGATCGCTTTCGCATCCTGATCTGACATCCAGCGGTAGCTTTCGTGGAGATCGATTGACAAAGGACGACCTTCGCGATCAATCGAGCCCCGAATGGCGCGCATGACTTCGAGCGGATTCCACTCGCCGATACCTGTCCCTCGGTCCGGAGTAATATTCGCGGCAATCACCTTCCCGAAGCGATCTTGCATGACCCGTCCGCCCGCTAACGCCGAACTCGGATCTCCCGCACTTGTCGCGTGACACGCTCCGCATGCAGCGACATTCTCGACGAGATACTTTCCGCGCGGGATGAGCTCACGATTAGCGGGAGAGTCACGAAAAACGAGAACCGGCGTTCGCTCAAAGTCGCCGAAGATGTTCTTCAACACCCCTTGGTTATACCAAGAATCGGCCTCGTCCGAATGTGCACCGAGAGAACCGGTCTCCGGCGCCGCGTCGAACATTGAGCACGCGCCGAGAGTGAGCGCGAGGGGGAGGAGAAACGCGCGATGGGCGCCCGCTCTTCTCACGCCCTGCCACATGCGACGAAGAATGCCTTTCGAGTAAATGCGGTGCATCAGAGACTAGTCCGCGCTCTCGTCAGGGCGAAGAGTAACGTACAACGTATTACCCTCTCGGCTCAGCAGCAGGAGCACTGGCTTCTTCACGTTCAGATTCTTCGTCGCGCTTTGGAAGCCTGCCGCATCTTCGACCGCCTGCGAGTTGACTTCGAGGATGACATCCCCTCGGCGAATGCCCTCAGAATCCGCAACGCTCCCCGGCTCAACGTTCGAGACCACGACACCCGACGACTCATCGATCCCAAGACTTCGGGCGATATCTGGCGTCAGATCTTGAACGGAGAGGCCAAGCTTGTTCTCTTCCGGACCAGGCGCATCTTCGCCGTCGTCATCTCCGTCCTTGAGTTCGTCAATCTTGACCTTGAAGGTTTGCGTCTTTCCTTTTCGGATAACCCCAACCTCGACGTCGCTGCCGATTGGAGTTCGGGCGACCATGAGCGGAAGCTGATCATTCTCCTTCACGGGTTTCCCGTTAAAAGAAACGATCACATCGCCAGGCTTGATACCCACTCGCTCCGCGGGACTGTCCTTCATCACATCACCAACCAGCGCTCCGTCGGACGTCGAGAGCTTAAAAGCTTCCGCAAGATCTTCGGTCAGTGGTTGGATCAGCACGCCAAGCCACCCGCGAGTCACTTTCCCCTTCTCATACAGTTCGGAAAGGATGTCGCGAGCGAGGTTGATCGGAATCGCGAACCCAATTCCGATGTTGAACCCAGATGATCCGAGAACGCCGGGCGAGTAGATCGCCGAATTGACGCCGATGACATCTCCCTGCGCGTTGAAGAGCGGTCCACCGGAGTTCCCCGGATTAATCGACGCATCTGTTTGAATGTAGTCGTCATAAGGACCACCGCGCTCGAAGCGGCGCGATTTTGCCGAGACAATCCCAACTGTCGCCGTGTGGCCGAGGTTGAAAGGGTTGCCGATGGCGATGACCCAATCCCCTGGCTTCGCACGTTCCGAATCCCCGAGGGTCACAAAGGAAAGTGGATTGCCAGCTTCAATCTTCAAGAGCGCAAGATCGGTCTTTCGATCGCTCCCAACGACTTTCGCAACATGGGTTTTCTTCTGATCTTTGAATGCCACGTTGATCTTCGAAGCGCGCTCGACGAGATGAAAATTCGTGACGATGTATCCCTCAGGATGAATCACGAATCCGCTTCCCGAACCGGAGACGGGCATACGGCGCTGCTCTGGCGGGACCTGAAAGAAGAAATCGAACGGGGATCGTTGTCCCGGGCCTTGAGGAAGCTTGTCTTGATCAGGCAGACCGAACCGATCTCGTCGACGGGGCAGCGCTGGAGCATTGTCATCTTTCCCCTCGGTGGAGATGTTGACCACCGCAAGTGAAAGCTTCTCGATGATCGGCGCAAAGCTTGGAAGTGCGAGCTGATTCGAACTCGGCGCCTCGGTTGAATCGATCCAGAGCTTATCAGGCTTCGCAAAGGCGATGCTCCCAGAGAGAAACACCGACCCAACCACCGCAATCCCACCAAGAAACAAATCTCTTGTTCTCATCTCAACCCTTCTCCAAATGCTGCGCAGCATGCTGTTCTGCTTGAGGTCGTTCTTCCCAACGCTCGACTCGAACTTTCGAACGAGCCTATGCGGGCTCCACCGTTACTTTGACGTTGGACCCCGCCGAGTTTTGTTGACGAAGGCAAGGCGAAGGCTCGCGAGGACTTCGGAGACAAGACGCTCCTCCTCCGAGTTCAGGTTCCCTTTCGTCTTCTGCTGGAGGATTGCAATAATATCAATGGTCTGCCGAGCGCCCTCAAGGTCCATCATGACCGTGTTCGTCTGCGGATGCGCCATCTCACCTAAGAGCACCATCGCTTGGGTAGCGAGGCTGACCACAAACCCGGAGAAATCGACACTCGCGTACCCTGCTTCCTCGTGCGCCGCCGACGGCGTCGTTGCATTCGAGGGGCGCTGAGGACTCTCCGGCGCTTTCGCCGCCGTTGGCGTCGGCTCTGAGCGCGGCTCCTCGCTCCGGGAGTTCGGTTGAGAATCTCCAGCAGAGTTGAATCGTCTACGGTCGACGACACGAATGGAGTTCGCGCCCTCTTTCTCTTCTCGATCCATCTCGTTACACTCCGGGTGATTTTCTCGGCCCGCTCTTCGAATCTCTTCGAGGGAGGCGTCGAGCTACTGATATTGAATCCTGGCGTTCAGCTCTACCAAATTACCGGTTGACGCGAAAGTTACGGGAGATTTCCGTGAAGATAACGCTCCTCGGAACCGGCACTTCCACCGGCGTTCCCGTCCCGGGATGCCATTGCCGCGTCTGCGCTTCGGAAGACCCACATAATCACCGACTGCGCACCTCCGCGTTCCTTGAGCTCGCATCGACCGCGGAGGGGACTCGCCCCTTCTCTCTCCTCATCGACACGTCCCCGGATCTCCGGGCCCAGCTCCTTCGCTCCCGCATCGAGAATGTTGACGCGGTGCTTTACACCCATAACCACGCGGACCACACTCACGGCTTTGACGATCTTCGCCCGATCAATTTTCTACATCAGACCCCAATTCCCGCGTATTGCTCGAGCGACACCGCCTCGAAGCTGCGTCAGTCGTTCGCATACGCTTTTTCCGACGAAAGCTCTTACGAAGGTGGGATGCTCCCCCAGGTCGCACTCCGAGTAGTTCCACCATACGAGCCGTTCGTACTCGGCGGAGAGACCATCCGCCCGCTTCCTGTCATGCACGGGAAGATGGAGATATTCGGCTACCGCATCGGAACTTTTGCTTACATTACCGACGCCTCCCTCATCCCCGAACGCTCGTTGGGATTCTTGCAGGGGATCGACACTCTGGTTCTGAATGCACTCCGTGAGCGGGGACACATTACCCACTTTACACTCGAATCAGCGGTCGGGATGGTGGAGCTGATTCAACCCCGGAAAACCTACTTCACCCATATGAGTCATGAGATCGAGCACGAGGAGGGGAATGCGAAGATTCGTGCGATGTCCTCACTCGACATCGAACTCGGCTACGATGGGCTCGTCATCACGGTGTAGATCGCCCGAGCAAGCGTGACGTCATCGGGGGTGGTCATCTTCATGTTCATCGCGGAGCCGGGGATGGCTCTGACCCGGAGTCCGGCAAGCTCTGCGATTTCGCAGTCGTCTGTCGCACTCCATCCCTCTTGGCGCGCCCGTTGATGGGCGGCAAGGATCTCACCAAACCGGAAACCTTGAGGGGTCTGTGCCTGCCAGATGTGTGAACGCGGTACAGTACTTTCGACGACTCCTTCCGCACTGACGTTCTTCAACGTGCTACTGGTCGGCGTGGCGAGGAGCGCAGCGCCGTTCTTCACGACCGCGTCGTGAACGGAACAAATCTCCGCAGTCGAAATGAACGGTCGTGCTCCGTCATGGATGAGGACGGGATCCGATTCCGCAATAGTTGGAAACGCTGCGCGAAGCGCACGCAGAGCGAAATAGACGCTCTCCTGGCGACTCGCTCCCCCGTCAACGAACTGTATGAGATCCTGAGGAGCGAGATCTGCGAGCGCCGAATGAAACTCCGGTGTCGCCCCTGCAGGAATTGCGACGACCGCGCCGCGGAGTATCCCGGTATCCACAAAAGCTCGGCACGCGAGCTCAAGGCTCGAACGCCCATCAAACAGAGGAAGGAGTGTTTTGCTTCGGTCGCCGGTCGCGCCACCCATGCGCGAACCGGAACCGGCGGCAACGAGGA
>JADYYL010000050.1 GCA_020853655.1 Deltaproteobacteria bacterium | reverse complement strand
GAGGGCTCGCGTGTCGATGCCCGTGATGCCAACGACGCCGTTCGACGCAAGGTACTCCTCGAGCGAACTTGTCGCGCGATAATTTGAAAAATGATCGCTCGCCTCACGAGTGATAACGCCCGCAACCTGAATACGGTCTGATTCGACGTCTTCCTCGTTGGTGCCCACGTTCCCGATATGTGGGTAGGTGAACGTCAGCATCTGATAACGATACGATGGGTCCGTCAGAATCTCCTGATACCCCGTCATCGAGGTGTTGAAGACAACCTCACCTGCCGTTTCGCCCTGTGCTCCAAACTGGAAGCCGCGGAAGATTGTACCGTCGGCCAATGCGAGTGTCGCCGGCCCCCGTGTTTGCTGCTCTTTCAATTCCAATCCTCCCATGCGCTGAACCTCCCCCCGGCGTTTACGCGGACGTCACTCCGAGGTCGTAGACCTTTCGACCACCGACGAATGTTTTGACGGCGATACCCTGAAACTCTTGATCCAAGAACGGAGTATTTTTGCTCTTTGAGCAAAGATACTCTTTCGTCAGAAGGATCTTGCGGTTCGGATCAAGCACCGCGATGTTCGCTCGCGAGCCCTTCCGGATTCGGTTCGGTTCGATACCAAAGCAGCGTGCAGGCGCTGTCGTTGCTGACTCGATCATCCGTCGCAGCGAGATATCACCGCGCTGTACGAGACGGAACAGGAGCGGAACGTTGGTTTGCAGCCCGAGCAGTCCGTTCGACGCCTCACTGAAGGCGCAGTTCTTCGTGTCAGGATCGTGCGGAGCGTGGTCACTCGCAATGCAGTCGAGGACTCCACTCTCGAGCGCCTCGCGCAGTGCATGGACGTCCTCATCTAATCGGAGTGGCGGGCTCACCTTCGCGAGGGTGTTGAAGTCCTCGCACGCGGTCTCCGTCAAGGTGAGATGGTGGGGAGTCACCTCCGCCGTCACCTTGATGCCGTCTTCTTTCGCGCGCTTCACCAAGAGCGCTCCGCGGGCAGTCGAGACGTGACAGAAGTGCACGCGAGCACCAGTCAGACGCGCAAGCTCGATATCTCGAGCAATCATGACGTTCTCCGCCGCCTCCGGGAAACCCTTCAAGCCGAGCTTGAGACTCGTCACCCCTTCGTTCATTGCAAAGCCGCGACTGAGGTTGAGGTCCTCTTCATGAACAGACAGAACCGTGCCGAGCATTGAGCTGTATTCCAGCGCGCGTCTCATGACGTTGGCATCCATCACCGGAAGACCGTCGTCTGAGAAGGCAACACAACCCGCCTCGAACAGTTCGATCATCGGCGCGAGCTCGACACCTTCACTTCCCTTCGTGATAGCGCCAATCGGTAACACATCCGCGAGGCCCGCCTCTCGAGCTCGCTCGAGAATATATCTCGTCGTCTGACCCGAGTCGTTGACCGGCTTGGTGTTCGGCATGCAACAGACAGTCGTAAATCCACCCGCGGCAGCAGCAGCGGAGCCGGTCGCGACAGTCTCCTTCCACTCGAAGCCCGGCTCGCGAAGGTGCACGTGCACATCCATCAGTCCAGGAACGACGAGCAAGCCCGCGACGTTCTCCACGTCCACATCCTGGAGACCTGCAAACGCGCCCGGCTTCTCAACGGCGGCGACCTTGCCGTCCTCGATCAGAACATCGAAATCGCCGTCGACTCCACTTCCTGGATCACAG
The DNA here is from genome assembly GCA_020853655.1 of Deltaproteobacteria bacterium. Classification (GTDB taxonomy): domain Bacteria; phylum Bdellovibrionota_C; class UBA2361; order SZUA-149; family JADYYL01; genus JADYYL01. The sequence goes on along the minus strand of JADYYL010000050.1, from coordinate 3,827 downwards.
ACTCTTCCGCCAATAAGAACAATCTTCTTCGACATTAGGCGCTATGCTCCTTGAGGTGCTCGGAGAGGTTCATCGCGCCCTGTCGGATCGCGAGCAGGTAAATCACCGCCATCCGAACGGCGACGCCGTAGTTCACTTGCTTCGAAATCTGCGATCGCGGGCCATCAACAACTTCGGAGGACATCTCGATTCCGCGATTGAACGGACCGGGCGCGAGGACGATGCTCTCCGGCGCATACTTCGCCAGGATTGGCTCCGTGATACAGAATCGTCGGCAGTATTCGTCGGTGCTTGGGATGAACGCGTCCTGGAGGTACTCCGTCTTAATCCGGAGCGACATGACGACGTCGGCTCCGTCCAACGCCGAAGGAAGATCGTGATAGAGCTTCACACCGAGCTGGGCGAGATCCGGAGGAATGAACGTCGGTGGCGCCACGGCACGAACTTCGTTTCCGAGGAGCGTGTGGAGAAAGATATTCGACCGCGCCACGCGCCCACGGAACACGTCGCCGACGAGCACAATCTTCAAACCCGTCAACTTGCCAAGCTTCTGTTTGATCGTGAGCGCATCAAGCAGCGCCTGCGTCGGGTGTTCGTGGAGCCCGTCGCCGGCGTTGACCACGGCAGACCGGGTGAGATGTTGTGCGATGAAATGCGCCGCTCCACTCGATGGATGCCGCATCACGATGACATCCGGCGCCATCGCCTGGAGCGTCCAGACGGTATCGAGGAGCGTCTCGCCCTTCGTGACGCTGCTGTCTTTCGCGCCGATGTTGACAGCATCCGCGCTGAGCCGCTTCGCCGCAATTTCGAAACTCGTTCTGGTCCGCGTCGAGGCTTCCAAGAACAGGTTCACGACCGTCTTTCCGCGCAAAGTCGGCACCCGTTTAATCGGACGCTCGCTCACCTCAACGAACTGCGCCGCAGTCGCGAGAATAAACTCGACCTGTTCACGTGAGAGACCGCGAATCCCGAGAAGGTGCGGACCGATTTTCAGGTCGGTCGAGCTCATGCACCCTCCTTCGGCTTTCGTGACGGACGAATGTAGACCGCGTCTTCATCGTCCGACTCGCTCAAGCAGACCTCCACCACCTCTTGCTTCGAACTCGAGAGGTTCTTGCCGACATAGTCTGCGCGAATGGGCAGTTCGCGATGGCCTCGGTCGCAAAGCACGGCAAGCTGCACGCTGCGCGGTCGCCCGTAGTCGATAATGGCGTCAATGGCCGCGCGGATTGTCCGACCGGTGAAGAGCACGTCGTCAACGAGGATGATGGCCTTCTTGTCGACGTTAAACGGGAGTTCCGTTCCGCGGACAAGCGGCTGCTCGGGATTGTGCGCGATGTCGTCTCGATACAGGGTGATATCCACGACTCCTCGCGGAATCGTCATGTTCTCAATCCCTTCAATCATCTTCGCGATTCGCTCCGCGAGGTGCTCTCCGCGGGTGCGCACACCAACAACAGCGAGCGACTGCGCCCCCTTATTGCGCTCGATGATTTCGTGGGCAATTCGCGTAATCGCACGCCGCACTTCATCGGAATCAAGGACGCGAACCCATCCCTCTTTCTCGGCTGCTTGTTTCTTCGGCTCGGTCATGTGCGACTCCATACGGAATTGAAAACGTCTCGCGCAAACGACATGCGAGTAACGTCCGGTTGAAAATGAAAAGGGAAAAGGGAGAAAGTGAATGCAGAGAAACGAAAACGAAGTAGCCGGATACGGCTGATCGTTATCGCGCGGCTTTTATCCGCGCAGGCGCAGGAAAGAAAAAACATGTGGCACACCCTTTTAGACCTCGCTGGGCCTAATTAAAAGGCAATTGGAAAACTCATCGGCCGGAAGAGTAACACCCCGCTTTCGTTGAATCAAGATGGGCGCCGCGCATGAAGCGAACAGGAGCGTTAACCCAATTGCCCACAGAGGCGCTTTCTCCGGTGCGACTTCCCACCCTGTTAGACCGAAATCGCGAAGCAGCTCGAGGACCTCAAGGAACAGTCCTGTGCCCTTCAGAACAGAGAGAAGAAGCAGCTGACCACCTGGTAGAGCGAGGGCCGCGGCAATGAGCCCCATCCCTCCCCCGAGGACACAGACAACCGTGAACAGGGGTATCACGAGCAGATTAGTGAGAGCCGATAGCGGGTGGAACATCCCGAACCACATGACCACGACCGGGGAGGTCGCCAGAAAGGCCAACGCACACGCGAGAGAGGGGGCGATAACGAGCCGCATCCCGAGTTCCCACAGTTGCCAGCCGAACGAACGAACCTCTGCTTCGAGTGGGTTGCGCGCCATCCACTGGAGACGAAGGCGTCGCACCCACGCGTTTGCCGTGAGTATTCCCCCAAGCGCGGTGAACGTGAGTTGAAAGCTCGGCTCGAGAAACGAGCCGGGCCAGAGAAGGAGCACGACCACCGCAGAACACAGGAGGCTCCGAAACGTCTCGCTCCGTTGCCCGAGCATCTCTCCAATCGCGAGCACAACGAGCATCACCAACGCTCGCTCCACAGGCAGATTCGAGCCCGTGAATCGGGCATACCAGGCGCAGCACAGGACCCCGCAGAGTGGCACAACACAGTGCGCTGGACAGAGCGTTACCAGCATTGATGAGCGGCGGTAGGCCCAACCCGCAACGACGCAGACGCACCCATACAGAATCGAGATGTGAAAACCCGAGACGACAATGAGGTGCGACGTTCCAGTATCGAGGAACAATTCGCGAAGGTCGTCGCCAAGCATCGACTCCTCGGCAAGCGACGCAGCAAGAATCACTCCGAGTTCGGCCGTTGATTCAGTCGATGCGTCGAGCCTGGCGTAGAATGATTGACGGTTGCAGAACGCACAGCCCAGCTCCGCCGACTCAAGTGCAACGATACGCGCCGTGGCGGCGACGCCTCGACGCGCGAGACTCGCCTCGCGCGAGAATAACCGGGAGGGAGCAGTTGCACGGGTCTCGATGCTCAGCATCTTGATACGGGCGGAGAATCGATCCCCCTTATCGAGGCGAGACTCCTGCGTCCAAGGCAGGTCACTCACCCGGATGAGAATCCGAATGCTCAAATTGTCTCGGATGACACCATCGCAGACGATGTGAATGTCGCCCGACCCATTGCGAGATGCGCGCTCGGCAACGACTCCGGTGAAGAGCTCGTCACTCCCCGCCCACTTCGCCCACGTGTAGAGGGAGTCCTCTTCGGTCAAACCGTACTGCTCGGCTCGATCCGACTCTGCACTCGTGAGCACCTCGATCAACGCGGGATCGGGAAGGATCGACGACGCATGAATGTGTGCCGCACATCCGAAGAAGAGGTGAAGCGCCGCCACGCGGAGCACCGCGTGACGACGTCGCTCCAGACGCAGAAGCGAAGCACATGAAGGCCCGAGCATTGAAGAGAGGAAAAGAAGGGACGCACTCTCGACGAGCGAATGCCCCGACAGTGCGGCGAGCTGCGCGAGGGTAATCGTGAGGGTCAGACCCGCCCAGTTCAACACCTTCCCTGTTCGACCTCCCGCGGTTTGAATGCTTTGGCCCCCGCTCTCCGTTGGTGCGCGGAGTCCGCGGGAAGATCCAGCTGCACGAAGTCGGTGTCCATGAACGCCCTTCAGTAGTTCCCCTCAACAGAGGTCGGGATTGAGGAGCATCGACAACCCGATCGAAAACGAGGCCCGTCCCAGATCAAATCACCAAACCGAAGAGCGCGGTCTCGACGGAGGACGCTCCGAGGCGTCGGAGAACGGCCCCATTCAAAGGCACCTTTAAGAGGCACCGTTAAAAGAGGCACCGGCGAAAGCCCCCATGGGAAGGACCAGCGAAAAGCAGCCACAGAAAG
>JADYYL010000049.1 GCA_020853655.1 Deltaproteobacteria bacterium | reverse complement strand
TCTGCGAGACGTGCTTTCAGGAAGCCCGCGGTTAGAAATCTGGGACGGAGCCCAGTTTGTTCCAAGTAACCGAGATCGTTTGATTATGTAGAAATCGGGCTCCGTCCCCAATTATTTCCCGGGGTGTTGGCGGGGGAATGGCGGAGAGACCTTGAGTGGGCAGGTTGAACGGGATATCAACCCCCGGCGGTTCAACCACGTTTCCGGGAGGGTCTTGGCTCGTTCCCGACTTCACAGCGCGCAAAATGAGTCTCCGTCAACAGATCGCCCGTCGGCGAACATTCGCCATTATCTCGCATCCTGACGCGGGGAAGACGACCCTCACTGAGAAGTTCCTGCTGTATGGCGGCGCAGTTCAGCTTGCTGGCACGGTCACCGCACGGAAGAACCAGCGTGCAACGACCTCCGACTGGATGGAGCTTGAGAAGAAGCGGGGCATTTCGATCAGTTCGACCGTGCTTCAGTTCGAGTATCAGAACTACGCCGTCAATATCCTTGACACGCCAGGTCACCGAGATTTCTCGGAAGATACGTATCGTGTGCTGACCGCTGTCGATGCGGTGATCATGGTCGTCGACGCGGGGAAGGGGATCGAGGCGCAGACGCGCAAGCTATTCGAGATCTGTCGCCGCCGCGAAATTCCGATCTTCACGTTCATGAACAAATTAGATCGGCCGGGGCTCGAACCTCTCGAACTGATCGACGAACTGGAAAGCGTGCTGGGGATCAAAGCGTTCCCTGCGAACTGGCCTCTCGGAATGGGCGAGGATTTCCGCGGAGTGTATGACCGCCTCGGAAAGTGCGTTCATCTTTTCGAGCGTGTGCCGGGCGGCTCGTATCGCGCGCCTGTCGCGGTCGCCGATATCAGCGATCCTCTGGTCCGCGAGAAGCTCCGACCGAGCACGTATACCGCGGTGACGGAGGAACTCGAGATGCTCGATGGGGCCGGAGCCACATTCGACCGGGACGAGGTGCTCAGCGGAAAGTTGACGCCGGTATTTTTCGGCAGTGCGAGCAATAACTTCGGGATTCAGCTTTTGCTCGACGCATTCCTTGAGCATTCCACCGAGCCTCGCGCGCGGAAGAGCAAAGGCGAGATCGTCCCGACCGACACGGACTCCTTCTCCGGATTCGTGTTTAAGATCCAAGCCAACATGGATCCGAAGCATCGCGATCGGATCGCGTTCATTCGCATTTGCTCCGGCCGGTTCAATCGTGACCTTCCGGTGATCCACACGCGGACCGGAAAAAAGATCCGGTTGTCGAGTTCCCACAAGCTTTTCGGACAGGACCGAGAAACCGTCGACGAGGCTTTTGCCGGGGATATCATCGGCGTGATCGGACATTCCGATCTGGGCATCGGTGACACCGTTACAGAAGACACTGCGATCGAATACGACGAGATTCCGACATTCGCGCCAGAATGCTTTGCGTATCTGCACAATTCTCAAGCACTGCAATCGAAGCGATTCCAACAGGGGCTCGATCAGTTGCTGCAAGAAGGCGTGGTTCAGGTCCTCTACCTGAAGTACACCGGCACTCGTCGGCCGGTGCTTGCTGCCGTTGGTCCGCTGCAATTTGAAGTTGTGCAGTACCGACTTGAGAGCGAATACGGCGCGATTGCAAAAATCGAGCACACCAATTGGACTGTGATTCGCTGGCTCCCAAGTGAGATCGAAGGTGGATTCTCAAGTTTGAAGCTTCCGACGGGCGGAGCGCTCGCCGAAGACGTGCACGGAAATACAGTCGTTCTCCTCGCCGATGAATGGGCTGAGCGTTTCTTTGCTTCGCAGAATCCGAAGGTGGAGCTGCAAAAGGAAGCTCCGCGGTGACACCAGAGAAGCCCGCGGTCACAAGGTATTTTCTCTCCGAGTGCACCTGCATTTTACTAACCATTGGGGTGTGGCATTCTCAAATCTTCGGGCCGTTCTCTTCCTCTCTTTCTTGAGCACATCGATATATCGCGTGCTGCCTCGCTCCCCTCGGGAACGAAGCAGTCCCGAGACGTGAAGGTTTTCAGTCCATAATGTGCTCGACACCTCCGCACTACATTCAGCTCCATAAGGAGCAGAAAGGGGTCCTCTGTGACCTTTATCCCGAATCCTGGGCCGTTCGCGGCGGCTGACCTGCCGATCCACGACGGCCGAACCTATCATCTCGGCCTCGCGCCGGATGAACTCGCTCAGCACGTCATCATCTGCGGAGACCCCGGCCGTGTGGAACGAATCGCGGAGCTGCGGTTCAACTCGGATACGATCCGCGCGAATCTCTCGCGCCGTGGTTTGCGGACGATCACCGGCACCGATGTGCGATACGGCATCGAGGTCACGGTGACGACGACTGGCATGGGCACCCCGTCGCTCGAGACGACCGTCGGAGAGATCTGCATCGCCAGGGACATCGACTTCGTCACTCGAACGCGGCACCCCGTCTTCCGCCCGCTCAACATCATCCGGCTCGGTACTTCCGGCTTGATTCGCAAAGAGACTCCCGTGGGCACGCTCGTCATCGGCAACTACGCCATCGGCCTCGACAACACCGGCCTGTGGTACGACGCCGATGAAGGGAGCATCCTCCGTTCGATCGCGAGCTCGATCGACGAGAAGTTCAGCAGCGCGGCGAAGGCAAAAGGGGAGACCGATCCTCGAATTCGCAGCTACGTAGCCGCGGCAACGCCGGCCGTCGTTGATGCGCTCGTTACGGCGGCAGCGAATCTGCGAATCGATGCGAAGCTCGGTGTGATGGTTGCCCATCCAACCTTCTTCGCGAGCCAGGGCCGCAACGTGCTCCGCACGCCGGTCACGGTTCCGGATGTCGATCTGCTCTTCGAGCATTTCCCGGCTATCTATCGCACGCCGGTCGAGTGCTTTGAGATGCAGTCGTCGGCGTTCTATCGAATCTTCGGCCCCGCGGGGGAGGGACATCGGGTGGCGACGATCTGCGTCGGTGTTTCGAATCGGCGAACCAAGGAATTCGAATTCAGCTACGGGAACGGCGTCGACTGGGCGGTGGAGGTGGTCATGTCGGCGCTGTCTCGGCTGCAGTCTCCTTAGCTGGCGCGTCGTTCGAGGTTCTTCAACTGATCGCGCGGTGGCGGTTCTTCACCGAACCACACCGCGCGATCGAATTTGGTCAACTGTCTCGGACTGCTCTCGTTCTCGCGCCAACAACTGTTCTTTTCTCTCGACGCCCCACCGATACCCGGAGAGCGATCCATCAGCTCGAACGACACGGTGGCAAGGCACGATCACCGCCGCAGGATTTGCTGCGCACGCGGTTGCAACTGCGCGAGTGGATGCCGGTCGCCCGATCGAAGCGGCGAGTTGCGCATAGCTCCTCGTTTCGCCGGGAGGGATTTGGCGTAAGGCATTCCAGACGAGGTGTTGGAATGCTGTGCCTTGGACATCCAGCGGGACAGTCGAATGTGTGAAAGGATCGGCAATCGATGCGATGACGGCACTGACAAGTTGCTCGCTGTTCGAATCCGCATCTCGGAACGTCGCGAGGGGAAAGCGCGAGCGAATGTCTGTAAGCACGCTTCTCGCATCGTCTCCAAGAAGCACCGAGCAGACTCCACGGGCAGTCGTCGCAACGAGCACCGTTCCAATCCAGGATGTGCTGACGGTCACCGTAATATTCATTCCGCGACCCCCTGCACGATAGGCGGTCGGGGTCATGCCAAGGATCTTCTCGGCGTTGTCGTAAAATCGCCCACTGGAATTGAATCCTGCGCTGTACATCGCAGATGTCACGGATTCCGCTGTCGCGAGTTCCTGTCGCACTTTCTCGGAGCGGAGCGCGATGGCATATTCTTTCGGTGACACGCCGATAAGTTTTCGAAAAGTCTTTTGGAAATACTCCGGGCTCAATCCGACAAGTGTGGCCAGTTGAGCGAGCGGCGGAGTCTCTTCGCTGGCCTCTATGAAACGGCAGGCTTTCAGCATGAGCGCAACTGCGTCAACGTTCGCTGAAGATTGATCTGGTCGGCACCGTTTACATGGTCGGTAGCCAGCGCGCTCAGCGTCCTCGGTTGTCTCAAAGAAGGAGACGTTCTCTCTCCTCGCGAGACGTGACGCGCACGAGGGACGGCAGTACACGCCGGTCGTCTGCACAGCAAAGAAGAAACGCCCGTCTGCGCTTCGGTCACGGCTGACAACGGAGTTCCACCTTCGTTCATCCTCGGTCGGTCCTGGCTGTCCGTGCATGTTCCCTCAAGATGATGTTTGGCACGACAGCCAAAGTAGAGGAGCGGAAATGAGAATAAACTCCGTTTCTTGACCACTCATTCGAAATCGAAGCAACGAAATGGCATGATCTCCGGCATTCTCGCAGCGAATCCCCCTGGAAATCCTTCTCTTCCTGTTATGCGCAAACCTTGTTGTCGCGCTTCAAACAACAAGAAATTGCTCGCGATTCGCTTTGCCGTCAGGAATCGAACTGAAATCGGAACCCTGGACTACTCAAACTTAATCAAATCACTGACGCATTGTCATCCATCCGTGGAGCCCAGCG
>JADYYL010000048.1 GCA_020853655.1 Deltaproteobacteria bacterium | reverse complement strand
GTCTACGCATCATGAAGAAACCAAAGCTGCGACTCTCCGCTCGCGCTCTTGCTCTCGCGCAGCGGTTCATAATCCGAACCGCAACACAGCTCAGCTATTGCTAGGCTTTTTGTGGGGATCTCTCAGGGACGGAGCCCAATTTCTCGGGAGCCTCCGGATATCGATGAGTTACGAAAAATTGGGCTCCGTCCCGAATAAGACAGTGCCGAATAGGGCTCAGTGCACCGCGGTAGTGTCGCCGAGACGAGTGGTCGAATTCGTGCCTGCCGCTGGTAGATCGATGGTGAACACGCAGCCCTTTCCCGGAAGATCCACCGCGGTGAGCCGACCGTCGTTCAGAGCGACCGCGCGCGTGGCGATCGCAAGGCCGAGTCCCATCCCTATCCGATCCAAACCCTTCTGAACATAGGGTTTGAAAAGTTCGTCGATCTTACCCGGCGGAAGTCCGCCGCATTCATCCTCAATGTCGATGAAGATTCGATCGCCTCGGAGGCTGCCCCGAACCCAGACGTTGCCGTCTGTCTTGCAGAACTTGATCGCATTCTGAACGAGGTTGGAGAGTGCCGAGAGAAGGAGATGCGGATCTACGTCGACGACGAGTTCCGGAGAGATCTCAATGTGGAGATGAATTGACCGGGCGAGCGCTTCGAACATACCGGTGACTTCGACCTCGCCGACAAGGTCCACGACCCGACAACGGCGTCGTTCGACGATGGTTTCACCTTGGAGGCGAACCTCTGACAATGAACGGTCGACAAGATCTTTCATCGTGGCAAGAGCCTCGTCGAGGAGATGACTCGTGCTTCCTCCGAATCCAACGACACCCCGCTGGAGCAGATTGTGAGCGGCTGCCGCCTTGCCAAGCGCGTTTCGCAACTCATGGGCTAAGAATCCGAGGCGCTGTCTTTCATCAGCTGCTGTCGCGACACGTTCTCCGTGACTGAACTCGGTCACCGCCTGAGCGATCGCGATATCCAAACACCTGTTCAGTCGATTGAACTCTCGGGCAAGGATCGGTTTCTCTCGATGGTTGATGCAGAACTCAGTGATGGCTTGGCACAGAGCGCCATAGCCGTGCACCACTTGTGAGACTGTATATCCTAGCCGAAGAGACTCCTTCCCTCGGCGTACTGCCGATTCTTTGTGAATGCGGTCGCTCAATTTATCAACGACCTCACTCGAGGAATCAACGTCGACGCGGAGAACCTCGACGAGCTCGTCGTAGAAAACTGGAAGCCCCAGCTCCATCTCTGTGCTGGAGCTTCGTTTGTCACTGACCTGGAGCAGCTTCTCGTAGCAGAGCGAGAGGATTTCATCCCGGTGGGAACTAAGAAAATCGTGAAGCATGATGCACCGAGTCTGGTGAGGGCGTTGTCGCACCCTAACATGGATCGCACCGGGCTGTCGGTGCATGTCCTGCTTTCGGCGTGGCCGATGGATCTTGGCGCGCCGCTGAAACGGGGGCGCGGGTCATACGTGAACTCGAGCCGAAGGCCAAAGCGCTTTGAGCTGAAGATGCCGTGCTCCTCGCGTTCACACCCGAAGTCCGCTTTTGTTGTCCTCATCGGAACCCCGCGAAACCCCTCACGAAGCAGGAGAGCCGAATGGCCGGTAGTGGAGAAGAACGCAGCTGGCGAGGGGAGAGAACCAGGATCGGTGGCAGCACTTCATACATCCCAGCGACATGCTCGACGCGCCGAAGTCGCTTGATGCTGGAAGCAGACGAAGATCATGCAGCAGAAACGCCGGACTAGGAGACGGGAACAGGGGTCGCAAAATACCCGAAATTATACCGCACGCCTAGCAATCTGGCTGTGTGCGCAGTGGCATCTCGGAGATGAGGCGTTACCGAGAAAATCGTGACGCGCGTTGCCGCTCGATCTAGAACGAACTGCTCCTCTACTCGCTCGATCGTCTACAACTACTTCCGAGGTAGAATGCCCGCATCAATGACTTTCATCGTGCTCTTGATCGCTTCAAACGTATTCATGACGATCGCCTGGTATGGGCACCTCAGATCGCTCTCCAGCTCACCTTGGTATGTCGCTGCTCTCGTGAGCTGGGGAATCGCGTTCTTCGAGTATCTGCTTCAAGTGCCCGCCAATCGGATCGGTTACTCCGTCTTTACTCTTGCGCAGTTGAAGGTCGCACAAGAAATCATCACGATCGGCGTCTTTGTTCCTTTTGCATATTTCTATATGCGAGAAGAGTTGCGTCTCGACTTTCTCTGGGCAGCTCTTTGTCTCGTCGGTGCAGCGTATTTTACGGTCCGTGGTGCATAGTCGTCGACGAGTCGCTCCGCAGGCCGCGTTGCGAGTCGGAACACCGAGATCGACGCTCTCGAGAGCGCGTCTGAGTGGTGCGTTTCTGCTCGCTGCTCCATCTCTACAAGATGCGGTCACAAAATATGCGGTGCTCGAAGTTGCAGAACCGATGGAAAACCTCAGAGTGAACGGGGAGAAATTGCAGGTTTCTCCCCATCACAGCATCGACGTTGGTGGAACGTTACCGCGCGACCGGAGTCGAGATGGTCGACGCGCGATCGCGGTGGAGGGAGTTCTTCCGTGCGATCACCGTGCGCCACTCCTCACAAAGCTTGGCGAAGTCGAAGTCGCGCTCCGCTTCCGTTGTCGGGAGTCCTCCCCGGTGCGTTCTCATCCGGAGGTAGTACGCGAACGAACGAGGATAGGTCACGCCTGCTTCCTTCGCGCGCCGATCGAGTCGGTTGAGGGCGCGAAGGACCGCCTGTCCACGGTGTTCGAGCGAACGGAGCTTCTCAGGAGGGAGGAGGAGATCTCCAGGACCTTCGGGGTGGCCGAGGTAGTCCGATTCGGCGATCTGTTCGACGTTCCAGAAGTACACGGCACCCTGGAAGTGTTCGACGTCTCGTGTGAGCACGTCGAGGAGAGCGGACATCTGCTCCGCAAACGCATCCGCCTGAGACTGGAGAGCTCTCGCGTTGGTGCGCTTCCGCAATCCCCAGACCCACTGTTCGCCGTAAAGGAGGTTCATTCGCTCCACGGCCAGTTTAACGTCTCTGCGGTTGGAGGCTCTCGTTACCCAGCAGCCCAGAAAGACGACGAGCACGAGAAGAAAGGTAGCCTCGATCACAGTGAAATCCTCCTCTCGACAATGCGCATGATTGCGCTTCGAAACCTTCAGCAAACCCAAACCTTCAGCAAACATCGAGCAGCCGCTGAAGAGAGCGCTCTCTTCAGCGACAGACATGTCGAGCTACTCGTATAAAGGAAGGCCGGAGGTGGCCGAATAAGGAACGGAGAGCCAAAGAACAGCCGACGCAGAATCAGCATCCGCAGTCTACCACAGACGGTGTGGAGCACGATGAACTCTCACTCCTGTGGTTGCAAGAAGCACTTTCTTCCTTCGCTCTGGATTTGTCGAGGCATCGGCGCACAATACATTGAGATTCTTGCGACAAATCGGAAGGAGTCGTCCGGTATTCCATGGTTTTCGTGAAGAGGGCAACGAGGCCGCGCGAGATGCGAAGGTGACTGGATCTCGGAGTTCCGGCCCCCTCATGCCGAAACCCGATCGCTGAAGTAACCCCGTCAATGTTACGTTCCGGGAACTATGTCTTCTCAGGACTCTCCATTATGACCGCGTTACGCTGGCCGTTTGCGCCCGCCCTCTGCCTTGCGTTTCTTTCGCCCTTTCTAGCGGAAGTGGGGTCAACGAACATCCCGTTCTTCTCATTCTTCTCTCCCCCAGTGTTCCTCGCGCTCGCGGCGTTCTATGGCCTTCCTGTGCTGCTCATCCGCGATGCGAAGATCGCCTGGGGTCTTTCGACAACAGGCGTTTTTCTACTGGGAGTCGCCTACGGAATTCTGAATGAAGGGATTCTCGCGAAGACGCTGACTCAGGTCCATGAGTGCCCGCTTCCCACGTTTGCACCATATCCGCGCACATTCGGTTTCAACCTTTCGTGGGCAACTTTCATTCTTCCCTGGCATGCATTCTTCAGTGTGGTCTTTCCCATCGCTATCACCGATCGGCTATTCCCCGGGCATGAACGCAGGCGGTATCTTTCATCTCGTCTCACGAAGTTCGTCTCGCTTATGGTCTTTGGGTTGTTCCTGCTCTGGTTCGCTCCGCCAGAGAAACCAGAGGGGAACATTCCCCTCGACGTTCCGCATTTTCTCGCGCTGATGGCTGCGATCAGCGCCTTTGTTCTGGTCGGTATCCGATGTCGAACAGAGGCGTCAATTGGTCGAATGAGGGCACCGTTTCTGTTGGGAGCTTCGATGCTGCTCTATTGGATTGGGGAGGTCGTCCTCACGCAGCACTCTGCGCCGGCGCCCGGAATCTATGCGTATGGAATTCTCGGCGCACTGATCTTCGTTCGTTCTATTCGTGGGCGCCAAGATGGGCGCGCCGATCTCGTGCGCTTCGCCTGCGGTGCGTCGCTGACCTTCTTTTCGTTCTCGGCGTTGATGAGCGTCGCCAGTGGGCGACGGGTGCTGGAGACCGCTGGGATGGGATTGGTTTTCTTCTTCAGTTACGCGTTTGCTGCGAGTCGATTCGCTCGAGACGAACGCGTTGAGGCGGGCGAGAGACCGACGCAAAATTGAACTCCTCCGGACCCCGAAGTTTTCCTATTCTCTCTTTTGTCAGCAGAAGTATACTTACAGCTTACAAACCTTGAGAGTGAGGATTTATGGCCAAGTCACACGACGCAAAACGCAGCGCAAAGAAAGCTCCGCAGAAGACTCCGAAAGAGAAGAAGGCGGCGAAGCTCGAGAAGAAGCGGAGCAAGGGAAAGTAACCGCATTCTCGACCTGAAATGCGGAGAAATAATTCGGGACGGAGCCCAATTATTCAAAACTCTCGGAAAACGAGACACTTGAAAATAATTCGGCTCCGTCCTGCTCTGTAGAAAAGATCACTGAGCAAATAAAAAAAGTAAGAGCAGCATGATGTTGAGAGTGAGGAGCTTGAGTCGAAGCTCCCTGTTCTGTGCGTGACGCCGTCGAGCCCGCAGCGCAGAGCCGAGTAATCGTTTCGCCATACTGAAGACGGTTTCTACCTGCCAGCGCTGTCCGTAGCGCTCTTTATCAAAATGGAGTCGCATGTTGCGTCTCCACCGTCCCTTTGGGAGCTTCTCGGAGCGGCGCCCAATCAGGGGAGGGATGATCGATTTGATATCGAGCTGCTCTCGAGCAAGTTCATGCGAACGCTCGCTGTCATACCCTGCGTCGGCAACAACAAACTTCAGCTTCAGATTGCGAACAGCCTCCTTGAGAAGCTCCGCAAAATCTCCAATATCCGGCGACGGACCAAGCCCCGGAGCAATTGCCAAGGTCATGTGACTCGAACAGTC
>JADYYL010000047.1 GCA_020853655.1 Deltaproteobacteria bacterium | reverse complement strand
CGCGATGCAAAAGAGACGAAGGCGCTGATCGACAAGCTCCGGCACGAGATGTTTCGATTGGCGAAGGCGTTGGATTTCGAAGCCGCCGCGCAGATTCGGGATCAACTCACCATCCTCGAGCGCTACCTCCTCAGCCTATGATCGCCCATCCGATCATCATCGATCCTGCCGAACCAGCGACCGCGAAGGCTCGGCTCAAGACGATCCCCCGCCGACCGGGCGTCTATCTGATGAAGGACGACGCCGGAAAAGTAATCTACATCGGGAAGGCGAAGAACCTTCGCAATCGGCTTCGCACGTATTTCAACGGGGGTGATGGTCGCCTGGCCATTCCATTCCTCGTTTCGAAGATCTGCGAGCTCGAGACAATCGTCACCGAGGACGAGGAGCAAGCCCTCGTTCTTGAGAACGACCTGATTAAGAAGCACCGACCCCGATACAACGTCCGACTGAAAGACGATCGCGCCTATTTAATTGTGCGGATTGATACGACGCATGAGTGGCCGCGCATTGAGCTGGTGCGCCAGACGCGGAACGACGATGCGAAATATCTCGGACCTTTCCCGTGGGCGCATGAGGTTCGTCGGCTCCTCGATATCGTCCGTGAAACGGTTCCGCTTCGAACCTGTTCCGATCGCGTGATTTACAATCGAGTGCGCCCGTGTCTCGAGCATCAGATGAAGCGGTGCGCCGGTCCGTGCTGCCTCAAGGTCGACCACGCGCAGTATAGGGAATGGGTCGATATCGCGGCCTCGATCCTCGAAGGAAAGAACAAGGATGTGCTCCGCCTGCTGTCCGATCAGATGGAGCGGGCGAGTGAGCAGCTCCGATTCGAAGACGCTGCCGAGCTTCGTGATCGAATGGCGTTGGTGAAGACGCTCATTGTCGACCGGCCAATGCTCTCGTTTAGCGCCGGGTCGAAGGATGCATTTGGGATTCATCGCGAGGGCTCCGATCTCGAACTCTCGGTCCTCTTTGTCAGAAACGGACGGCTCTTCGGCGCGAAGACCTTTGGTTTTAGCGACGTCGAGGTTCCGACGGAGGATGTGCTCGGATCGGTACTGTCGCAGTTCTACGCCTCCGACAATGAGGTTCCCGAGGAAATCCTCGTTCCGTTTGCGTTGGAGGATCGCGCCGCTCGAGAGGAGTTTTACTCGAACCGGCGCGGGCGAAAGGTAAAGATCCAGGTGCCGCAGCGCGGGAGCAAGCAACGCCTCCTCACGCTGGCCGCAGAGAATGCCACGGAGAACTTTGTCGGCCGCTTCGCCGCGGAGCGTGGCGAGGATTCGATCGGCCGAGCGCTCCAGGTTGATCTCGGCTTGGATGAAGCGCCCCGCACCATGGAATGTGTCGACGTCTCGCATTTTCAGGGTGGTGCCACGGTCGGATCAGTCGTGTTCTTCAAAGATGGGCAGCCGGACAAGACTCGATATCGCCATTTCCATCTGTCGCAGGAAGGGAAGCCCGATGATTTTGCTTCGATGCGCGAGATCGTGACCCGTCATCTCTCTCGGTGTGCTGAAGAGAATACGTTGGTCGACCTTATGGTCATCGATGGCGGTCCCGCGCAGCTCGCCCAGGCGCTCGCCGTTCGAAAGGAGCTGGGTCTTCGGACGCCAATGCTCATCGGGCTTGCCAAGAAGCGGACAGAGTCACTCCCGTACTACGCTCTCGCGCCGGCGCGTCGCCCCGACGCGCGTCATCTCAAACCCGAGCGAGTGTATGTCGAGGAAGCGGCGAGACCGATTGTACTCAAGGAGTCGAGCAAGGCGCTCCACGTTCTCGAAAGAATTCGAAACGAGGCGCACCGATTTGCCGTTTCATTCCACCGTTCAACTCGAGCGCGCCGCCAATTTCAATCGCCCTTAGAGCGCATCCCGGGCATCGGCAGAGAGCGCCGAATGACGTTGCTCCGAGAGTTCGGCGGGCTTCGCCAGATTGCGCAAGCAACGCCTGAGGAGATCTCTCAACGCGCCGGCTTCCCCATTAAGCTCGCGGAGCGGGTGCATCAGGCACTGTCGAAGATGCGAGAGGAGAACGGCTAACCGACCGCGTCTCGCACGGGAAGGTGCACGGAGAACTCCGCGCCGGGGTCTCGAGTCTCCACGTCAACGCTGCCGCCAAGATTGGCAGCGAGCTCACTCACCAGCGCGAGGCCGATACCCGTTCCCGTTGTCGAGCGGCTGAGCTCTGACTCTCCGCGATAGAAGAGCTGAAAGATCTTCTTCATCTGAGCCGGTGGAACGCCGGGGCCGAAGTCGCGAACGGAGAAAATCGCGGTCTTCGCTGGTCTGTTGCGGATACGAAGCGAAAGGATGATCGTTCGCTGCGGCGCTTGGGCAGAAAACTTCATCGCGTTGTCGATCAAGTTGATGAATATCCGCAAGAACGCATCTTCTTCGATTTCGATATTGCCAACCGGCTCGTCACCCGGGATGTCGCGCACGATCTCGAGAGTGAATCCCGCATTCTCCACCTGAGAGCGAACTTTCTTGCAGATCGTCTCGAACGCTTCCAGCGTTGGGATCGATCGTCGCTGCAGCATCTCATTGTGGCGCGTCAATCGCGCGAGTTGGAGGACGTTGGCGATCAGTCGCGAGAGCCGTTCGCTTTCGTGAAAGATGTAATCGTAATACGAGCGCTTCTTCTCCTCGCTCTCCACCCAACCCTCTCGCAACATTTCGCTATACATCCGAATCGACGTCAGCGGGGTCTTCAGCTCATGACTGACAGCCGAGACGAAGTCACTCCGTTCCTGCGCAAGTCGGATGTGCCGAACCCCGAGCCGATAGAGACCGAACACACCAAGCGTCAGAAACAGGGCAAAGATACCAACGAGCGAATTAACGACGCCCTTCCCCGGGGCAGGGGGGAGTTGCGAAAGAGAGAAGATCGTCTCTACTCCGTCGAAGGGCGGTGGGAGAAACGCACGCAGAAGCAGAAGCTCACGCTTCCCGTCAGCGCTCATCGGTGTCCCGAGACGCAGGAAGACCTCGCCGCTCAAGCCGAATGTCGCCCGCAGGAGGGATGAAAGTGTGGAGCTCGTGAGCGCAGAATCGAGAACGGACTGGAAGAACTGCTGACGATTGACGATGAATCCCTGAACGAACCTGGCCTGCGGTTGCCACACTCGCCGATAGAACACCATTTCGGTGTCATTCAAGGGCAGAATCTGTATCGGTGCTATCTCGCTCTCACGGCGCACGATCTCCAGCGGGAGATTTGATTCCGCGATGGGCGCTGACGCCACTCGTTGCTCCGGCTCCGGAGCGTCGAATTTATCCGACGCGCCAACAGTACCCATGCCCAGCTCGTTGGACGCTGCTCCAGAAGATGCGGCCTCGGAAGACACCTCAAGCTTCTGCCCCACAAGCGCATTGGTGAACGTTCGCCGAGATGACCGATAGTCCTTGGACTCCGGTGGTGCTGCTCCGGCATATTGTGCCGCATCCGCTCGCATCGCGGGCTCCTGCCGTTGGAGGATTGCCGAATCGAACTCGAGTTCGGCGATCTGCTTTTTTGCTTGGGCCACCTTCTGCGGGGCGTTCTTTGCCAGCTCAATATTGCTCGCAGGCTTGTTCTCTTTCGCGCGAACGACTTCAGAGGAGTCGGCAGCTCGCCCCCCGAGTCCCCCGAGCAGCACATCCCCTCCGGTCGAAGCAATCACGGTGCGGCTCCTCGAGAGTAACGAATCAGAGCTTTCGGCCATGAGGTCGGAATCGCGTTGCGGGTACGTTGCCACCCCCTCGAGAGGCACGCGTGGCGCTCGCGAATGGACGGGTGTCACTGAGAGCTGATGCGCGATCGGAGAGATTCGACTCCGAAGCTCGGCGAGCAGAGCCCGACGCTGTTGGAGCGCGTCAGCGGGGAGCGACGCTGCGCCCATCTCCGCTTCGGAGGGGACGGACGGAGATGTGAAGGATCCGTTTGAATCAATCTGAAAGTATCCGAGGACTCCAGGGACATCTTGAACTATCGGATACGCGGACAACGTGGATCGGGGAAGCTGGCTCGGAATCGGCTGCTTCGTCAATCCGGTGTCGAAGAACGAGTACGATTCGAACGACCGTGCTTCTTCTCCGTTGACGATGTCGCGAATTCGATTGCTCATCCGCTCGAAGACGGCATCGGACTCCGCGCGATAGAGGAGGAACGACTCGTCTTCCAGCCGAGTGTATGTCTGGAGGAGCAACAGCGTAAACGGGACGAGAAGCGCGACGAGAAAGAAGACGAGCGAGAGCGCGAGGCGCCGTCGAGCAGTCATCTCGTGGTTGCGGGGAAGACTCATGAGCCGCAGTTCTCCGGTCGAAGCCGGTATCCCTCTCCCCGAATCGTGAGCAGCAGCTTCGGATCCTTCGGATCGTCCTCTATCTTCCGGCGTAGTTTCGCAATGTGGATATCGACCGTGCGCGTTTCGATCGAACTTCCGCGCGAATATCCCCAGACCTCTTCCAGCAGTTCATCGCGCGACACGGGTCGGTCGCCATGCGCGAGGAGATACTGCAAGATCTCGATCTCGCGACGAGTGAGGTGCACGGTGCGACCGTCGGACGCACTTGCAGAGAGGTTTGCCGTGTCGACCGTAAAACCGTTGATCGTGAATGTGCGTTGCGCATCGGTCGGTTTCTGAAATCGGCGGAGCACGGCTTCAGACCGGAGCACGAGTTCACGAACGGAGAACGGTTTGGCGACATAGTCGTCGGCGCCGAGCGTCAGCCCGGTGATGATGTCGTCATCCGTCGATTTCGCCGTGAGCATGATGATCGGCTGATCTCGGGTGACTTTGCGAATTTCGTTGCAGACGGAAAAGCCATCCAATTCGGGAAGCATGACATCGAGGAGGATGAGGTCGAACGTTCCGGTCAGCGCCTTCTCCAACCCCTCTCGACCGTTGACAGCGGAATCGACTTCGTAACCGTGGAACACGAAAACATCGAGGAGTCCTTTGCGGATCGCCTCTTCGTCATCCACGATTAAAACTCGTTTCTTTCTCTCCATTCCGCCCTCTCATGCTGCGCGCTTTCGCTTCATATTACGGCGTTTTAACGGTCTCGCACGGTAAAACTTTTGTAAACCGGGGCACACCATCTTTTACCCTCTCGTGTCTACAACCAGCGACGCGAAATCGTCTACCTTGAGAAAGTCGGTGCCTGCCGACATCAGATGCAAGAACACCAAGCGGAGCGAGATATGGACACTGTGTTGAAACGGATCGGTCGACTCACCTCGGGAGACGCCTTTGGCGCCATGACCTTGGCGGGCGTATGCGCACTCAGCGCCTTCTTCTTTCTCGCGAAGCCGACTCTTGGCGGCGCAATTGACATCGTCCCAGGGCGTGGAACTCCATCCAGCCGTCCTGGTGATGTCGCTCTCCGCACGCTGCTCTCGCAAACAAAGCTCGTCCAGGGTGACAACGGCGTCGTGACCGTTGAGGTGAATATCGATACGCCAACGTCGAAACAAGCGGTGGGATTATCCCGGCCGATGGATCTGGTCGTGGTCCTCGACCGAAGTGGCTCGATGGCGGCCGAGAATCGATTGCCTTACGCAAAGGCGGCGATTCGGGAGCTCATCAGTTCGATCGCGACGAGCAATGTGGGGCAACGCTCGGACGGTGTCGCGTCGACGCAATTTGCACTCGTCTCGTTCGATGACACGGCCAAGGTAGAAATTCCGCTCGCATCGATCGACGCGGGCTCTCGCGATCGCTTGCTTCGGCAAGTGGATGCGCTGGTGCCTGGCGGAGGTACCAACATGGGCGCCGGATTGCAGATGGCCCAAGGTCTGATCTCAACTGCTGACCACCGTCTGCGGAAAGTGATCCTGCTCTCGGACGGCGAGGCGAATGTCGGAATCTCCGATCCGTCCGGATTGGCGGATATCTCCGCGACCTTGAACCAAAGCGGCGCCGTTGTGTCGTCGATTGGGATGGGGCTTGGCTTCAATGAAGTCACGCTCTCCCGCATCGCCGATCGTGGCGCAGGAAACTTCTCGTACCTCGAGTCACTCGCATCGCTCGGAACGATTCTCGACAAGGATCTGAAGAGCTCTCTCGCCGTTTATGCGCAGTCGAGCGAGCTCGAGTTCACGCTCCCTCAAGGTGTGAAGCTCGAAGACGCAAGCGGCTATCCGATCCGGTCCGGGGCGAGCGGCGACGTGATCTCCACCGGTCAATTGCTTTCGGGTCAGAGCAAGCGCTTCTACCTGACACTGCGAGTGCCGACAGATTCCGTGAACGAGCATGTGTTGAAGGCTATGACGCTCCGCTATCAGGTGGGAGCAGAAGAGCTGCGGGCGAACGCTGACCCCATGATGGTCGCCGTCCTCCCTCCGGCGAAACGCGATGAAGCCGTCGCTTCAATCGCTCCCGCGGTCTATCAGAGCGCGATCGTGAAGAACACCGCCGGAATCATGAAGGACAAGGTGGCCGACAGTCTTCGACGGGGAGACCAAGACGCAGCAAAGTCTGCGATCGAGGCATACGCAATGGGTGTGACCGCGGCAGAAAAAGAGTCGAACATTCCGATGCGCGCAGAGGCGAAGAAGGAGATCGACCGAATGAATGAGCTCGTCAGTGATTCGTTCGTCGGCGCGGCGCCGGAGCAAGCTGAGAAGCGCAACCGTCAAGGGAAGCGACTCCTCGCCGAGTCTCGCCAGTCACAGCGCACTTACTAATCCATCCTGCGGCACGGCCAAACCGTGCCGCGGTTCTACCATTCAGATGAAGAGAGAGAAAACCATGAGTATCGTCAAAAGAATTAGCCGGCTCGTGAAAGCAGATATCCACGCCGTGCTCGACATGCTCGAGGATCCGCAAGCGGTGTTAGAGCAAGCGATCCGCGAGATGGAAGAGATTGTCGAGCGACATGAAGAGGAAGAGCGCGCGAGTATCGAGCACACCAAACGCCTCGATGAACGGAGTCGGCAAATTGCGAGAGAGGTTGCCGAACTGGAGGGTCGTTCGCAGATCGCAATCGATTCGGGGAACATCGAGATGGCGAGGCCGCTTGTGCGGCGGGTTCTCGAGCTCAAAAAAGAGGGCCAGGCCGCGGATGCCTTACGCGAGCGAAGCGTGGCGGACCGCAAAGCGCGTGAAGAGAGCTTGAAAGAGGAGCGGGAGCGGCTTGCGCGAATGAAGGAGCGACTTGTGATTGTCTCGAATTCCGCCGAACAGCCTCATGCTGGAAGCACAGGCTCGAGTGTCCGAGAGGAAGAGGTCGAGAGCGAGATCCTCCGGCTGCAATCAAATCGTTCCGAGAAGCATGCCCGGGGAGGGAAGTCACAATGAGCCACACTATTGTAAAACGACCGACGATCGTGGGCGCCATCGCCTTTGCCGCAGGGGTGGCGATGGCTTCGTCTTGCGCGTCAACTCTTCTCACCGCGGTAGCACCGCTGACGAACTGGAACCCCGCCCTCTGGTGCTGCGCGGCGACAGCATACGCACTCTATCTTCTCGGCTACTCGGCGAAGCGAGCTGGACGTGTGCTTATTCTCTTCGTCGGCTGCGCGAGTACGGTGGCCACGATCTGGCTCGACGCGTCGAGTTTCCGCGTCCTTGCGGTGAGCGCTCTCGTCTTCCTCGCCGTCCGGCTGCTCACCATGCACAGGCGCTTCCTCCCGCTGATCGTGGACGCGGCGCTTTGCGCGTTCTCGGTGTCATTGGCGGCTCTCTATTTGTCGCACGGGGAAGGAATCGGCTCGACGATGTGGATCTACTTCTTGCTGCAGAGCGCGGTGTTTGTGTTGCCGAGATCAACATGGAAGCCGAGCGAGAGAGTTAGTGCCGCGTCGGACAGCGGGAGTGAATTCGATGTCGCCCACGCTGCCGCAGAACGGGCGTTCCAGCGGCTGCTCGGAATGGCGTGAAACGTGCGCGGAAGTGTGTGAGGGAGGGGGCAAAAGCTCAGAAAATCAACCATTTAGAGGGGGCTTCGAGAATTTTTGTGAACATTCTGAAGCACCTCGGGCTCTCGGGGGGATTAGTAAGGGTAGGTCATTGCGGTTTGAGGTGGTGTTATGTTTTACGAGTTTACGAAACAGGTTAACAAGTTCCCGGTTCACTTCTGGATCTTCCTCTTCGTGTTTATCGTTGTTGGAACCCGGGTTGTTCCGCCCCTTTTGGCGACGCGGTTTCCGCAACTGTTCAACTTCGTGATCTGATCCAAGAGACCGTCGCCTGGTTACCTGCGACGGAGTCTGCGAATAGCTCGGTGCTTTCTGCTCTGAATAATGAGCGGATGGCCCGAGCTATTTTTGTTTGGTGGTGATGCGTGTCCTCTGCTGAGTGGCATCGCAGATTGGGAGAAATGTGTCGGGCTGTTCGCCTTATTCAGCCGGGCCACTCGAAGTGTAGTGGAGAGACCTGAGCAACGACACTCAAGTACGGAGCGAAGCCCTGCGAGAGGGCTCCGGTGCGAGAAGAGAGACTCTAATACGTTCGCTTAAAGGGATTGTCTTTGACGATCCAGACCTGTGCACCGCTGCCCCCGACATACGGCTTCCAGTTCTCCTTTACGTCTTTGATGGGCTTGCACGAGTCACAGTAGAGTCGCACCTGAGTCTCGTAACTCGCAGGCAATGACTCCAACGGCTTGCTGCACTCGCAGCAACGGAGGGACTGAAATACACGTTCTACTTTCGGTGTGTCGCTCATACATCGTCGTCGCGAACAGAAGGTGTTCTGCTCGAACTCCACGCAAACGTTATGCGGATTCTCGGGGAAACAGCGCATAAGCGCAGCAGAACGCCGAGTGTCAGAGCAACACATCAGCAAGGAAGCTGAATCGACTAATCCGAAGGCTTCGAGCCGATGCCGCACGCGCGACTGAAACGTTGCCGATTGTCGGCGAATGGTCGGTAACACCAAGATATCGCGTGGTAGAACCCGGGCAATCCAAGGACAAGCGCAAGAGGGACGAGGGCTGGGACTGACCGGAGAACCTCAAGGTACACACGAGCCCCGGCTTGTCGGTAACCGTCGCTGCGCACCAAGCGAATGTCACGAAGATACTCTTCGTCACTCATCGAAAAGTGCGATCGCACCCACGGATCTTGTAGCGCTATGAGGCCGAAGCCACGGCGCAGGAGGAATGGACGATACCGTTCGGCAAGGGCGCGACACACTCCGCAGTCGCCGTCGAAACAGACCCAACCGCGCGGAGGATTCTCGCCGTTGGGGTGAGGGGTCGGAGGAGCTGCGTTGAGGCTCTCACCGCTCATAGAACCTCGCCCCTGCGTAGCCGACGACGCGATCGAGCTCTCCCGTTACTTCGCCGCTTGTCGCGTATCCGGTCATCTCCACACGATACGACGGTGCGACGGCAGCAAGCGTGCTCATGATGATCGCCGCAGGTATCGCGCCACACATACTAATGTCATGGGCTCGGCAGGTATCGAGCAGCATCTGCGGATTGCGCGACGATATTGCTGCGAGCGCCAGCCGATCGCGGCGACGATTCTCCTGGTCGCTCGCAAAGTGATTCATGTCGCTGGATATGATCAGTAAGGTTCGTGCTCGTTCGACCGGATCGAGGATCGCCGCGAGCGCTTCGGCGAAGAGACGGATGTCGTCGCGCGACGCTTGTCCAAGCGCGATCGGCGCGATCTGCACATTGTTCCCCCGAGCCGCCAGGAAGGGGAGGAGGACTTCGGCTCCATGCTCGCGCTCGTGGGCGTGCGTCTCCAGCTCAAGCCCGGGAAGGCGAGCCGCGAGCGCCGAGATGAAATCTCTGGCGACCGGAAGCTGCGCTCCGGGAATTTGCCAGAGAGCATGATTGGCCGCAGACCATTTTGGACCCAGCGAGGTGTGCTTGGGGCCGATAATGACGACTCGGTGCGGAATAGTAACGCCAGCGAGTGTCTGCGCGATGATCTTTCCGCAGAATCGCCAACCCGCATGTGGGAGCATCACGGCGAGCGCCGGCGTCTGCGTCTCCCCGGAATACGGGGCGAAGAGATTCGCGATTTCCTCGCGCATTTGGCCGACCTCTGCCGGATAGAATGATCCAGCGACCGCGGGAGTGCGAACCAACGCGGCGGCACGAGATTGAGGTGCTGCGCTGACGGTTCGCACGCGATAACTCGACAGACTCACGCGACCCTCGTTCCAGTCTCTCGGAGAGAGATTGAGTTCCGCGAGCGTGAGTAGGATCGGATTGCGCCGTTCGCTGTGCGGCGGGATGTGAATCGAGAAGACCCCGTCACGCCGAGCGGCGATCGCCCCGGGCCCCATCACTTTCAGTCGGTCGGGAAAGTCTGCGGGCACGAGGGGGATCGGAACGCTGAGCACGGAGAGTTGAGCGATCATCAACGTCTTCGGATCGACCTTGTCTTTCAGCGCCTGCTCGCGAAGCGCTGCCGCAAGATGCATCACGATTGCGACGACATTCGTGTTCGGATGTACGATCGTCCCGCGACGCCCGCGGGAATCGATCAGCTGAACCCCGACCTCCGCAGGCGCGTTGGTCACGAGACTGCGCGGGAACTGAAGGTCGCGCTCCTCGCCGTGAAAAACAATGTTCGCCGCTTTGATCAGCTCCGCCAACACCTGATCGGAGAGATCGTAGTAGCTGAGCTCCGGCAGCTCCGCATCAAGGGAAAAATGAGCAGCTTCGAAGGTAATGATCTCGCACGAGGGATCTTTCCAAGCGTCTTTCGCGATGCCTGCTTTTTCGCAGGTGTGCGACAAGAACTGTTCACTGTTCCAGCCAGCCTCGAGCGCTACCTGTGGGAGCAACAATCCGCGGCCGGAGGCATGAATGACAACGAGCCCGTGCTCGCCGACTCGCACCCGCTGCGCGCGATCTGCGGCGCCCGCGAGAGTCGCGGGCGAGTGCATCAGCGAGATCTCGATGCTCAGAAACGGAAACTCCTCCGGACGGATCGATGGAAAACGGGGATCGAACGTGACCGTCTCCGTCGTGACCTCGCGAATGAGTTGCTCCATTCGAGCAGGCTCGTCTCCTCCCCATCGTCCTCGGCATGAACGGAGCATGCCCTGTCGCTTCAACGTAATAAACGATCCGAATGCGGGGGCATCGCACAGAGGAGCCGGAAGCGTCGGCCGTTCAGTCGAGAGACCAAGAACCTCGCGCGTCACTTGCCGAGCGAATTGCAGGAGCTGCTGTTGCTCGTCGATCGTAAAGTCGACTTTTGGGGAATACGTCA
This sequence comes from Deltaproteobacteria bacterium, assembly GCA_020853655.1. Classification (GTDB taxonomy): domain Bacteria; phylum Bdellovibrionota_C; class UBA2361; order SZUA-149; family JADYYL01; genus JADYYL01. The sequence continues at coordinate 4,427 of JADYYL010000047.1, read as the reverse complement.
GTTCGGTTCTCACACGGTCCTGATTCTTTCGTTGCAAAGCCGCCTTTGCGTTGCGTTCGGAGAGTTGCTCCTCGTGTTGCTTCCGCGCGTCACGCGCGCTGCTTCGTCGAAGGTGAACGAGCGAGGCGTCTTCGTTCTGGTCGACAATCGTGATCGGTTCGCGACGAGGGCCCCACGAGCCTGGTGTTTCTTCGAACACGCCAGCAATGATGTGATCGCACCTCTTGCACCGATTGCCTCGCATCTCATATCGGCCGAGCTGATACCAGTCGCGCTCGATCGCAAGCTCACCGCAGCCGGGACAATACGTGCTTTGACCCGGGGTGTCGTGGCAATTCCCAACATAGACATACTTCAAACCGACATCGAGCGCCTGTCGCCGAGCTCGCTGGAGTGTCGCCGGCGGAGTCGCTGGCAGGTCGGTCATCTTGTAGTCGGGATGGAACGCCGTGAAATGGACCGGCACTTGATCGCCGAGATTCTCTAAGATCCAGTCCACCATCCTTTTGATCTCGTCGGGCGAATCGTTCTCGCCAGGAATCATGAGATTCGTAATCTCGAACCAGATGTCGGTCTCGTGTTTCAGCCAGCGGAGTGTGTCGAGCACGGGCTGAAGATCGGAGAGAGTGACATCCTCGTAGAACCGGGACGTGAACGCCTTGAGGTCGACGTTGGCGGCATCGATCTGGCGGAAGACATCGGGACGAGCTTCTCTCGTGACATATCCTGCGGTCACGGCGACAGTCTTGAGTCCCGCATCTCTCGCCGCGATGGCACAGTCGATCGCGTATTCGGCCCATACGACGGGATCGTTGTATGTGAATGCGAGAGAGCGGCAGTCGCTCCTGAGAGCCGCGGCAACGATGGCATCGGGCGATGCCCAGTCGCTCAAAACTTCAGTTTGTCGTGCTTTGGATATATCCCAGTTCTGACAGAACTTGCAGCCGAGGTTGCAACCGGCAGTTCCAAACGAGAGGATCGGTGTACCAGGCAGGAAGTGATTGAGCGGTTTCTTCTCAATCGGATCGATACAAAAACCCGTGCTCTTCCCGTAGGTTGTCAGCACAAGTTGATCGTCGATGTTCTGTCGCACGAAACAAAATCCGCGTTTCCCCTTGGGAAGGCTGCACGCTCGGGGGCAGAGATCGCAAACGATCCGATCCGCCTCGCGATGCCACCAGCGACCGATATAGTGGTCGTGAACGGGAGCATCGGATGTTGTCGTCGTCATGATCGTCCGGAGGTGTGTTTTGGCGCCTATTATAAGCCCTTTGCACTCGAAGCCGGAGCAATAAAATGGGCAAAAAGGGGTGGCGGTTTCATTGGCTTTCGACTAGAAGCCGAACGAGAAGCCGAATTCGGTTCGCCAGTCAGATGAGATTACACTGAAGCATCTCATTCGGAACTCGAATTGACGTTCGGAGTGTTGGCGACCCTATTGCTGTTCTTGCCTGCATAACTGCTTTTGTCGGCGCTAGCCGCTCTGAGCTGTGAATGTTTTGGCGTAGAGGCCATTGTCACTCCCGAGTGACGGGAAATCCGCCTTCGAAATAGCGAAGCTCGAATGGGAAGTCCGACAGCTCGAGTAACTTTGCTGATCGAGGAGAAAAATCGAGAGAATATTGAATAAAAGTCGTTTCCCTTACTCGTCTGAAAGGGAAGGGCCGTGCTCCAAGAAGAGAGAACTCAAGTTGGTGGCCCAGTTTTTTGCACGCTGAAGCATCTCGAGAGTGAGAATCTATATGTTGAAAAAGAAGCTCTTCCGAACACTATCCGTCGCCGCCCTCGCACTGTGCGCATGTTCGAGCGGTGAGGATGACGTCGTTCTTGACGGCTCAGACAATGGAGATGACGGTAGCAACTCTGTCGCGTTCACAACGGAGTGTGGCGTTGTTACGGGTGGGACTTTACAGAATCCAGTGCAGAGTTCCGATGGTGAGCGGGTTGTCTCTGGTCGCGTCGTGTCGTCCAACGTGGTGATTATCAACACCGGAACGGGTGATCAGCTCGTGAAGCTCCATGGGCTTGCCCCGGCGGATGAGCGTCGTGAAGATCAAGCACGCACCACGTTGCAAAGCCTTCTCTCCGGCGGCTCGTTCTTCTATCGCTCGACCGATACCTGCTCTGTCACCGTCGACGGTGGTGGCGTTGGAACAAGCGGTCAGATTCTCACCGTGAGTGGTCGGAGCTTAACGGAAGAGGCAATTCGCTCCGGGTACGCGCTGAACATTGATGCAGGCGGCTCGTGTGGCGAGGAGCTCGTTGCCCCTTGCTATAACGCGCTGGTCGAAGAGGTCAAAGCGACGTTGCCGCGATCTGCTGGTCAGATTACGGACTTCCTCTGGAAGCCTGAAGCAGATGGTGGCTACAACAACGGACTCTTAGTGATCCTCGTCAATCCATGTGACGCCGATGTGCGGGTGAACGGAGAGCCGCTTGAGAACTTCGGCCCCGGAAATGGTCGATGCACCACCGCCCGATCTCTGACTCGGTCTGGATGCGGATACGGAGGAAACATTCGCGTCGAAGTTTTCGCTCCGGGCTCCGGGCTGCCTTACGAATTCCCTGATGGAAACCTGTATTATACGATTCCGAACGGATGCGATCGAACCGAGTTTCGAATCTAGGGGTCTCGCACGAGACTGTTGATTGATGAAGAGGCCGGCTTCGCCCGGCCTCTTTTTTGTCCGAAGCCCTGAGGCAAAATCGGTGGATATCTCGGTCCGATAGCGCCCTCTTACTTATCTCGAAGACTCGCCGCCGCTCAGCGCATCAGATTGACTTCTCGCTACTGAGACGTTATTATCAGTTGTGTTTCGGACCTAAGGGGCTCAAATGTCAGTCGAAATTCTTGAAATCGCCGACGCGCCGGAGACCGCTGATCGACTTGACCGCATCGGAGCGGGCGTTTCAATCGCCTGTGCAGTGCATTGCATTCTCACGCCGCTCCTTGTTGGCGTTCTGCCCCTTGGCTCGCTCGCATTTCACGACCACCGAGAGCTTGAGACGGTCTTCATCTGCGTCTCTTTTCTCCTCGCAACGTTCTCGCTCTCTCTCGGTTATCGGATTCACCGACGCGGTTCGCTCTTTATCCTCTTCGTGCTCTCAATCGGGTTGATGTTATTGAGTCGTTTGTTTGTGCACTCGGTCAACGAAACGGTGTTGCTCGTTCTCGGAGCGACCGGAATCGCCGCGTGTCACATTACGAATCGGAGACTTTGCGCGAGCTGTCCCGAATGCAGCGGCGAACACGCGCCAGCGCAGTAAATTCTATCCAGTAAATTTTCCGCGGAAGGTTCCCCTCAAGGGACTTGCTATCTGACGTCGTGCCCATGGCCAGGTGGAGAGGCGCTCTTTATCGCTGGTCGCACCTCTCGGTGCGACACCTAGAGCTGTCAGTTTTTGCTACGCAGAAACTGACAGCTCTAACAACGCGAGTTCGCGATCGTGGAGCATCAACTCCACTAAACATCTGTCCGACTTCGGGGGAGCCTACGATCTCAGCTCGTCTCGAAGTGCCGCGTATTCGCGGGTGTTGTCCGTCGCGGGGTAGGGCGGCGTCATCCGGTTGATCGCCTGACGGAGAAGCGAGAGGCGCTCTTTCACGGACTCGTCGTCAAGGGTCCCGATTCCGCGGGCGCGTGTCGTGTCGGTGATGGCATCGATGCTCGCGTTCGGCGTATAGCGTGCAACTGATAAAATCTTCAGACCGAGCGCATCGGCTTCAATCTCGTGTTGGAGGGTGAACGCGAACTGTGGCGAGTCGCTCGACCCGGCTTCTGCAAGGGCCTCGCGCGTGTGGCCGAGAAGTTGATGCGCCATCTCGTGGCTCACAACTGCGGCAAGTTCCGCCTCAGTTTTTAACTCTCGGATCATTCCCAGAGAAAGGAAGACGACGCCTGCCCCAGGGTTGAACGCATTGGCCTTATCGCTCTTCAGCACCAGGATCTGCCAAGGATAATCTTTGTATTTGTCGGCGTCAGAGCGATCGAGATCCGCCTCGAGTGCTGATTTGTACACCGCCCCTTTCAACCGCTCCATGACGCGATGCATAAGCACGGCGACCTCTCGGTCCTCGACGAAACCGACCTTTCGATCCAACCACCGCGTCGTCGCGATGGCGGCTTCATTCTCATGCTCGACTGAAACCGTGCTGCAACCGGTGACGAAAAGAGAGGAGAGGAGGAGGAGAGAAGCGATACCGCGTCGTCCCGCGCGTCGATAAGCCGCCGGGAATTTGAGTCCTACGGATGGAAGATCAGCATACGACATACGTAAACCCTTCTCTGAATATTGGCGAAGCGTTGGTCCAGCAATCGTGACGATTGCGTGGAAATCCTCATGGAGCAATCGGGCTCTCTCGCGGGGGAGCATAGAACACCCGGGTAAAAGTTGCATCGATCCGTTCGGTCGGCGGACTGGGTTCT
>JADYYL010000046.1 GCA_020853655.1 Deltaproteobacteria bacterium | reverse complement strand
GATATCGGAAGCATCTGCGTCGTCGGGTTTGTCGCGAGTGCTCAACGGCCTTCAGGCCGCCTCCGCGCTCGCTCCGGCACCCTCCTCGCATCTGCTCCCGCTCTCAGCTTCTCGCGACGAGGAAAAAATGCATAACACGCTCTAGCCTTTTGGCTCTTCCCGCTTCGACGCACGAATAATCGGGAAGAATTCGCTACTCCAGGCACGTGTTGCGCCGCGCTGGTGCTGATAGTGCCCGGTGCTTCCTTCGCCGTATGCGACGGTCGGTGGCTCTTCCATTTGGAAGAAAACGATCTGGGCAACACGCATCCCACGCGCGAGACGGCGTGGATAGGGCCCGAGGTTCTGGAGCTCAAGCGTCACCTGTCCTTGGAAGTTGCAGTCGATCCAGCCGCTCAGGCTGTGATTTAACCAAAGACGACCGAGCGAACTCTTGAGTTTTAGATCGCCCACCACGTCGCGGGGCATGGCGATGACTTCTTCGGTCGTCGCGAGGACAACTTCACCGGGGAAAAGGACCAGGTCTTCAGTGATGAATTCTTCGGGGTCTCGGGTTGGGCAGATCCAGTGGTTGCCGAGCGTTATGTCGTAACTCGCTGGATTAACGTGCTCTTCCTTGAATGGAATGGCGCCGCCGTTGTTCCCCCAGGCTTTGATCCAGTGATCTGGCTTCACCATATTCGTTTCTCACCGAGAAATCTGCGTCTAACTCTCTCCGGCCGAAGAGTTTTCGGCGCGGGGAACATCTCAACAAAGACGCACGTTTATATCCGAGAATTTGCTTCTATGACACCCCGACAGGGGAGTCAAAGCACCCATGATCAGCGAGGAGACGAGTCCTTTGCAGCAAGATTCGACAGACAACGCCGCTCCCGCAGAAACCTACTTCAGCGAAGTGCTGCTGATCGAAGACGATCCCGCACACGCGCGGCTGATCAAACGAGCGCTGAAGCCGATCGCAGGGAACTTCCATCACGCCCCGACAGGGAAGCAGGCGATCGAGATGATGTACTCGGTGTTGCCAGACGTGATCCTCTGCGACCTTCATCTGCCCGACATGAACTCCGTGGACCTACTGTCGACCATACGAGAGATTCGTCCTCTGACGCCGGTGATCGTGCTGACGAGTTCGAGCGATCCTGGCGACGCCGTGCAATCGATGCAGGCAGGTGCTTGGGACTACATGGTCAAGCAGTTCTCTGACGATCTGCCGCATCGGCTACGCTTCGTCTTCGGTCGACTTCTGCAGCGTCAACGCGAGCTGTTGCGGGAGCAGGAGCTGCTCGCTGAACGCCGAGCATTTTCTGCGGCGACAGAAGCCGCTCGTGACGGCGTGGCGATCCTCGATGGCGAAGGGATCGTCAAGTTTGCGAACGATCCTTTTAAGATTTTCCTACAACATCTTTCCTCCGAAATGTTGAATGGTCGTCTCGTCGACGGAGGCGCGGCCAATCTCGTCGATGCGATAGCGACGCAGGATTATCGAGTGGCAAATGCCTTTCGTGAGACGATCTCGAAGCCGGGTTCAAGTACGTTCTGGAGTTCCGAGATCCCGATTGCGAATGCAAATCCGACCGAAAAAGATCCGTCAGTCTATTACGAGCTGACCTTGACTTCTGTGCGTCAGGACATGGATGAAAGCTCTCGGCTTGGATCCACGCCTTTGCCTCGAGTCAACGAGTTCATCGTGTGGGCCACCGACATTACGAGACGGAAGGAGACAGAACGCTTCCAGCGCGATCTGCTCTCGACGACTTCGCACGATCTGAAGGGGCCGCTTGGCGCGATCATCAGCTCTGCGGAGCTCCTCAGTGACATCAAGGATCTACCGCCGGACAAGGCGCAAGATCTGATCACCCGCATCGCATCGTGCGCGCGAGGATGTATTACCTTGATCGATGAGCTGCTCAGTGCACGGCGAATACAAGACGGTATGCTCGTAGTGAAGCCCGTCTTCGAATCAGCCTCTGAGGTGCTTGAAGATATCGTGCTCGACTATCTTCCGATGGCGAAATCGAAGCGCATCGAATTCTACGCCAGCCCTGTCGCTCCGGAGCTCAAGGTGTTCGCGGATCGCCTCGGTCTCCGTCGAGTGTTGAGCAACCTCGTCAGCAACGCGCTGAAGTTCACTCCTGAGAAAGGGAAGGTGTGGCTGAATGCGGAAAGACGAAATTCTGAAGTATGTATCTCGGTATCGGACACCGGTGCGGGAATTAGCACGCGCGATCGACGCCTACTGTTCGAAAAGTATGGTCGTCTCGAGAAGCACCGAGGTGTCGATGGAACTGGTCTCGGGCTGTATGTCTCCCGGAATATCGTGAACGCTCACGGAGGGACTATCGAGGTCAATAGCGAGGTTGACGTGGGAACGACCTTCATGGTGACGTTTCCCGATCCCGCTGCGGACATCGAAGGCCGCTCGTGATCGTCGGATCCGACGTCCGGCGGGGCACTCGGACGACTATCGAAGACGGCTGCGCCGGTTTGTAGGCGACCTTCATCTGCGCGCGGGCCTACTTCGAAGACCCGCGCAATGGATGGTGCACTTGATTTTTTCTCTCTAACCTCCTCTAACCCTTCTCAAATCCCGCCGTCCGCCGCGTGATGAGAATGTTCCCCTGGGAAGGTAACTCTTTACGTCCTTCCGGTGATAACACTCTGCGAACCCATGGAGGATTTTCTATGTCGAGTTTTCAGAATATTGATCGACCGCAATTGTCGCAGGGAGCGTCAGCAATTCAGCCGCTCGCGAACCCCCTCCGCCCCGAGCGGGGAGCTCAGTCGCAGCTGCCGACACCGGTGGAGTCATTGACCGTGCAGGAATTCCGGCGGGATGTGCTTGATCCAAACAACCCGCGGACGAAGCCAGAAATGCAGGGATACACGTTTGTCATGCTGACCGCTGACAAGCAGTACTGCCCGCCATGTCCGACGGTGAAAGAGGTTTACGACGACGCGGCTCGCGCAGCCCAGCGCAACGGCTCTGCGGCTCGTTTCGTTTCCCTTGATCTGACCGATGCGTATCGGAGTCAGAATGCGGAGCAGGTTCAGTTTGGACTAGACCTCGCGCAAGCAGTGCGCCGTCAGGGCGGGCGAGATATCAGTGCTGGCTTGCCGGCAATAGTTCGAGTCGAGACGACGGGAACTGGCGAACAAAAGTTGACGGTGGTGGCACACGGAGAGATCCAAAGCGATCAAATGCGGAAGCCGGACGTGGTTGAAGCAGGAAGACAGCGAATTCGGCAGTCATTAGAGCGCTCGATCGGT
>JADYYL010000045.1 GCA_020853655.1 Deltaproteobacteria bacterium | reverse complement strand
TGCGTGGGACACATTCACCACACGCGAGCGCGAGGTGATACCGGCAAGGAGCCGGTCGATATCGATCGAGCCGTCACCACGCAGGCGATAGGGAACAACCTCGACTCGAATTCCACGTTCGGACAGCGAAGTCGCAAGCGCTTGCCACGGGGCGTTCAGCGCGAGGTGGTCTGACAGGCAAACATGAATGCGGTCGCCGTCGCGCAACATGTGCTGGCCCCATGCGAGGGCCACGAGGTTCAAGCTCGCGGTTGCACCGGAAGTAAAGACGATCTCCTGTGCGTTCGATCGGCCGAGGAACCGAGCTGTCGCTTCGCGCGTCGATGCAACCAGAGCGGCGGCTGATTGCGTGAGCGGATACGTTCCGCGCCCAGGATTCGCGCAGCCGCGTTCCCAGAAATCCCGCTCGACGGAGATGACCGAGTCGGGTTTTTGCGCCGTGGCTGCGCTGTCGAGGTAGGCGAGTTCCGGGTGCGCAGAAAAGATCGGAAAACGAGCGCGCACATCGGCGACAGGGAACCACTCATGAGCGAGCGCGGCTGAAGTTTTCATGCGGCCTTTGCCTCCAATACAGCGCACTTCGTCGGAAGCTTGGCGAGAGCGAAGCCGGCACGCTTGAGCGCTTGCGCCCCTCCGTCGACAGAATAGGCGTCGTATCCTTGCTGAGCGAGAAACGCTGCATATCGACGGCTGCTCTCGCCAACACGACAGAGCAGCACAATCGGGCGATCGACGGGGAACACCCTTCCACTCTCGACAAGCGACGCAAGCACTTCATCGAGGATGTTGATCGAGCCTGGAATGTGCGCCACCGAATACGCGAAGTGTCCGCGCGTATCGATCACCATGGGATTGTGCGCGGCGAGGTATCCGGGAAGTTCTTGAGCGGAAAGTCGAGGGGCCGCCTCGACCGCAGAGTCGGGAAGATCCACGATTCGAAGGCGAGTTGATTCTTGCTGTGAGAAGACCGCCGGCCGATAGCGCTGGATGAATCCCATATATGGCTCGAGCCGGTCGCAGACGAAGAACACCGCTCGGCGCTTCTCCGTCGTTGGCGAAAGCGTGGCATCGAGCTCGCGCAGCTTCTCAATCGCGAGCGTAAAGATCAGGCCGGTGCTCGGTCCACAGAGAACACCGCATCGGCGCGAAAGCGTGAGCATCCCGTCGAGCGCCTCGTCCGCGCTCCCAGAAAGGATCTCAGAGTAGAAGCTCCTCTGAAACAGTCCGACTTCCCACAACTCTTCAAAGTTACGGCCGCCGGGAATATTCGTTCCCGGTTCGCTGACGACCCCGAAAATCTGCGAGTCGGGGTTCTTCTCTCGCAGGTGGCGCCCAACGCCGAGTGTCGAACCGCAGGTGCCGAGAAACCCGAAAAGATAATCGACCGTTCCCAGATCGGCGTCGATCTCCCGCGCCGTGGTCTCGTAGTGCGCTCCAGCATTCAGCTCGCTGTAATATTGATCCGTCAGGTGAAACTTCCCCGGATTCTTGTTGCACAGCTCACGCGAGAACTGGATGGCGTCATTCGGATCGAAGGGATCAGAGCAATCGGAGAGGCCGGGAAGCTCCTCGAGCTTCGTTCCCATCGTCTGAAGAATCTGCCGCACCTCCGGGTAGCGGATGCGATTCGTGACCGTCATGAACGGCAGGCCGTGCATACCGCACAATGCACCCAGCGCCTTCGCGGTGTTGCCGCTCGAGGACTCGAGGATCGTTTTCCCGGTCTCCTTCGCATCGGCGAGGGCCGGCGCAAGAAGTCCCTGCGCGACTCGGTCCTTGATTGAGCCGAACGGATTGAGATGTTCGAGCTTGGCATACAGCTCGATGTGCTGGAGACCGTGAATCTCAGCTGGAATGCGCAAGAGCGGGGTATTCCCTATTAAGGACTCCACCGAATCGACAATCATTGAATGTGTTCTCCGAGGTGATGGGATGGGCGGTACTGCTGCTCAGCCTGAAAGTGCCAACCGCTCTCGGTTGAAACCGCAACGATTCTCTTGCCGCGTGGATGCTGATGAGGAGAAGAGTCCTCGAAGTCCATCCGATACGCGGCGGTATTCGGGAAGCACACGCAATCACTCGGCAACGGGCGCGAACGAAAACTTACTTTTCGCCGCATGAAAAGGTCCTCTTCGCGACACACCGTGCCGACCAAGAATGCCTCGCACGGTTCCCCACCATCATTCGGATAGCGAGGAATATGAATAGGATCGACGACGACGTCGCGATACTGCGCTGCGACGTTCATGAAATTTCCATCGAGGACGATGAACTCGTGTCCGCCGCCCCCAACCTTGGTTTCGATCACGTCAAAGAGTGACATGCCGCAGTTCTCAAGCAGCGCGTATCCCGGTTCGAGCATCAAGGTGATCTCGTTATCGCGAAGGAAATCGATCACGCGCTCTCCCGTCATTGAGCGGCTCGTGAGCATCTCTTCCAACACATCAGCAAAGTCCGTCCATTCTCCAACGGCCATCGCCTTGCCCCGCGCGACGATCTTCCCGGCATCGTTGAGTCGGAGTCCGTAAGTAAACGCGCCCCACGTGGGCAGCGATTCTCCGCCGACGAGCCGCTCTTCGAGACCTCCAATGAAGGACTCCCAGGTTCCTGGTGCATCGAACTGTGCGCGTCGGAAACCGCCTCCGATGTTTAAAACGGTCGGCGTGAATCCGAGATGATAGGCACCGCGAAGTATTTCGATGAGCGCTTCGAGCTGAGCAGCCCTATCCGCACCAGTGCGTTTATCGCTGTGAACATGGAATCCCTGGAGATGCAGCTCCGGGTGATTGGCCAGCACAGCGTATGCGTGAGGGAGGTCACACTGTCGGATGCCGAATCGCGATGGTCGACCGACGAACTTACGACCCGGGATGTCGAGATCGGTGACTCGCAGCAACAGTTCAGTGGTCTCGGACGCGTCCATCCGCTTGCGAAGCGCGATGATGCGCTCCAGCTCGGGAATCGAATCGACCGAGAGAAGACAGCCGTGCGCTATTGCGAGCTCTAAGAATCTCTCCGCCTTTGCGCCGGTGCACTCGATTTCGGTTCGGCGAAATCCTGCATCGAGAGCGGATCGAAGTTCCTCGGCCGACGCGACATCAATTCCGAGGCCGAGAGCATGCGCTTCGCGGACGAAGGCGGGTGATTTGGTTGGTTTGTGCGCAAACAGGATGCGGTGGCAAACGTCGTGCGACCGCAAAACGCTCTGCATGTCTCGCACATTCCTTTCCATTCCTTGGGGGAAGATGACGTGCGCGGGCCCAAACTCAGCTTCGTCGCGGAGGCGCGAGCGCGCTGCGAACACCGCCGCGCGATCAGAGACGAACGCGCCGGAGAGCGCAGACAAGCGGGCGCCGAGGGTGGAAAACCCCCGCACCTCTTCGACACGCCACGCACTTTGAATACTAGTCCGATCCATTGGCGGCACTGTATTCTATTTGGTATATAGAGCAAGTACTCGTGTACGAGCAGTTTCGTTTCATAGACCGAGTGTTTACGATAGTTTTTATGCAGAAAACCGCGTTGGTAACCGGGGCCTCCCGTGGTCTCGGACTCTCGATAGTCGAGGAGTTCCGCGGACGGGGATGGCGCGTCGTTGCGCTCGTTCGGACCGCAGAGGACGCCGCCATCCTTGCTGGGAAAGAGGAGGTGGTCCCCGTGCTGGCCGATATCCGCTCTCCTCAAGTGAGTGGGGCGATATCTCAGCCGCTGGCTTGCCTCGGAGGGAGCCTCGACGCGTTGGTCAACAACGCCGGACAAGGAGGGAAGGGGGTGAAGTTGGATCATCTCGACACCAACGTCGTTGAAGACCTACTCAACACCCACTGCTTGGGCGCGATTCGCGTAACGCAGGCAGCGCTTCCGTTTTTGCGCCGAAGTGAGAGCTCCGCCGTCATCAACATCACTTCCCGATTCGCGTCGCTCGGACTACTCGCTGAT
>JADYYL010000044.1 GCA_020853655.1 Deltaproteobacteria bacterium | reverse complement strand
CTGAAATGTCGAGGCAGATCTGGCGATAGATTCACAACAGCAGCGCTAACGTGTGCGATTCGCGAGTGAGCGTGAACGCGCTTTTGTGCAAGCTTCTCGCCGCATTGCTCTAACATTCTGGAGTCACTGCGGCTCGTTGAGCGCGGATCCCGGAGAGGACATTGCATCCCCGATACGATCACTCTTCGCGAGTCATGAACACCACTTCGTGCCTCGCTTTTCTCCGAACAGAGCAGCTGACGCCGAAGTGCCTTGCTACCGCCTTCGTGGTATAGTTCCGCCTCCTTCGCGCGGCCCCCCGCATCTTTCATTTTCGTCCCGAGTAGAACCAATGGGTCTCGAACCCTCGCGTGCGCTCTTCAGCGCATTGCTTTGATCATGTCGATCAAAGGTTTTTTCTTAGGGACGAAAGCTCCATGTATTCTCTCGATCGATTGAACATCCAGCTCCACGCGAGCGCTCCGGCAAGCATCACCGAGCTTGGAGCAAAAATGACGACCCTCAAATCCGGGGCACGCGCCGCGATTCTCCCGGAGACCGTGGAGGTCCTCTCAGCCACGAACACTCAATTCACAGTGGAGAACGCTGTTCAGCCGGTTCCCGCCACGCTTCACAAAGCACTGCCGTTCCGTGCGGAGTACAGCATCGCCTCGTCAAGAGAGGTGCTCGAATTCGCCCAGCGCGGGGTGTGCGGCCTCGTGCTGGGGGTCGACGGACGCTTCCATCCAGTGGGAGATCTCGATAACAACTTCCTGACCACTTCGGTCCGGCTGGTTGCCTGTCCTCCGCAGGTTGGTCTCGAGGAACACCTCGGTGCCAACTTCAACCTGTTCAACCCTCGGCCGGACGGAAAAGTGATCGTCCCGCTCAGCGGGGAGATCTACATCGACGGCCGCAGTCTCTCCTGGGCGGAACTCCAACAACTCGGGCTCGAAATTCTGCGCTCTCCGACTGGCGCAGAGCTGCGCTACCTCGCGCTGCAAATGCCAGGACGGAGCGTGCTGATCCCATCTCGAGCCGCGTTGGGCCTCGAGGACTACCGGCCTGGAACGCCGTATGCTTGGCAGTTCAAGGGCGGCGGTGTCCGACGTTACGTGTTGCACAGCCTCGAGACTGTCAACGGCGAACCGGTTCTCTCGCATCCGGACGACGTCGTGCTGTTGGGGTCCGATGCCCGGCTGATCCCACGACTCTGGTTCGGACAACGCGAGTGCTACGCGGGACGCCCGGGGATCTTTCTCGATGTCCCGCACGGCCCGGATGCCCGGGCCCCTGAGGGCGGCTACGTTCGCGGAGCGCTCTCCGTAAGCAACCACCGCAAGCTCGTCGCTGCGGGCGCTCAAACCGGTCGCGTCCCGGTGGCGACGGCCAAGCTCATTTCGCCAGATGAACGGCGGAAGTTGGGACTGACGTCGATGATCGTCGATGAGCTCTGCGTGCCGTGCGAGGCGTGGATCACTCCGATCTCCACTCTGCGCGTCAAGTCAGTGCTCTGGAATTTCGATGTGTACTCACCGCCAGCCGAACGCCTGGAGATCACGAAGTCGCGAATCTCGATGGTCGTGACGACCGAGCGTGGGCATGGAAGTGATCCGTATGAAGAGACGGTCGCGATGCTCCAACGGGCAATGCGCCAGTCAGGGAAGAACATTCGCGCGACTCTCGACGCCGGGCTCACGGTGCCGCTGGAATGGGATTTCGCGGCAAACCTCACGTGGGACTGGCTGCCGCTCGATTTCGGCGACTACGTCCCATGCTGGTGGGGGCAATTCGGTTCATTGATCTGCTCCTACGTGTTCACCATCGACCGGTTCGCCGAAGGCCTCGGTATCGTGCCTTCGACCTACTGGCGAACAGAGGACTTCGCGATGACGTTCTTTGGCGAATTTCTCTCTCCCGAGTCAGCGAAGCAGATGGTCCTCTTCACGCAGCAGCAGTTTCGTGCACTCGGGGATACATCGCCGAGCAGTGGGGCGGCCGAGTATCGACTGGCTCTGGATGAGATCGGATCTCGAACGGTTGCCATGTGGATGCTCGAACGGGCGTCGGTCTATCCGGCAAAAGGAAAGGAGTACACTCTCGATGCGAGGAATCTCCTGGAGTTCCTCCAACCGCTCGTTTCTCCCGTTCATGCAAGTCAGCATGCATCGATCGCTGCTGCACTGAACGCCGACCCCGCGAAGACTCTCGAGTTCGCGGAGTCCGTCCTCGTGCCATACTTCACCGTGGTCGCGCGAGTGTGCATGGCCTCATGGGACGAGCGACCGCACTTCACGGAAGCGCCGGTAACACAAACACGGCGCTGAGGTTAAAGGATGGACCGGCCGGAACGTTGCCGGTCCATCTCACTTTGTTCTAACGACATGACTTACAAGCAGTGCTCTGTTCGGCGCTTCCGAACCCTTCGCCTTTGTAGAAGCACTTTTTTGGGAGACTCTACGGAAGCTTTCCCTTTTCGCCTCTGAACAAATATGTGCTGCCGGGAAGTTCGCGCCGCTCATCTCCGTCCGCACTTCTCCACGGCGCCTCTGCGCGCTCTCTCGAAACCGCGCGCCGTTTCGCTACATGGATCTCAGGCAGATCCTCCAAAGCACTTGCCGTTCTTGCACCTGGAGAACTTCGAGATTTGCGAGCACGTTCGCCCCGAACCCCTGGGAAAAGGGGCGGACGGCCCGAGAAGAATCGGGCGACCGTCCTTCGTCTCTACCGAGACTTCCTCATCATAGGAAAATGTCAGCGAGCCGATCCGATCGAGCTTCGAGCGCATGAACGAGACTCATCTCAATCCGCTTTCTTACGGTCGCATATCAGACACATCGAGACCCAAAACTTCGCAGGTGGGTGCTCGGAACCTCAATCTTCTGCAAAAGTCACGAAGAACTTTCTCGGATGCGAACCCTTTAGACTAGGCTAGATTGTTGCAGGTCATTCTCGTCGTCCACTGCAATGGCCGGGTGAGTAAAACTTGAGTTGATCTCGACTGTCATTTTCTCCTTTGCTTCCTGGCCCTTGGGCGCTTTCGCGAACGCCATTGAGATATTCGCAATGGACGCCGATGGGAGAGGCGCTGGTTGGTCCGTGCGCAGTGCACGGACGAGGAGTGCCTGGTCGAGGTTATCAGTCCTAGGGGGTAGAGAGATGCGAAATCGTGGCGAAAAGCGAAAAGGCGTTCTCTTCTCTTCCAGATGGTTTGGAATCGCAACCTTGTTCCTTGCGCTCTTCGTCATCCCGGGGCAAGCGCTCGCTGCTCCCGTTCCCCAAGTCACTCTCTCCGCCCCAAGCTCGCCGCTCTTGAACGATCCGGTTCCTCTCACACTTGCGTTTAGCAACACGAGTGGAACTGCTGCAGATATCGGTTACTACCCGATGATCGAAGTTCGGCTTCCTGCGGCGTTCGAGTGCGACGCAGCGTGTCGAGCCGCGATCTCTGTCGAGAATCCGCCCGGGGCCCTTGCCAGCTTGACGCATTGCGGAGGTCCGGCAAGTCCTGCGGGATCCTGCGTGAACCCTGTCACCGGCGAGTCGGTGGATTACTTGGTGAATGAGACCGTGATGTTCATGACGGTGCCAACCGGGACCATCTCTCCCGGCCAACCTGCGGTCACGGTCGATGTGCCCGCGACCATGACGGCCAGTGCTGCCGTCGGTGGGGCTGCCACTGTCAGGGCGCGCGGCATATTTGCTCTCGGCGCGATAGCAAACGGAACACGAGGTGCTTGTGGTGCCGGAGGAGTCGACACACTTTGCCAGGCGCTGCAATCGACAGTAGTCACACCAATCGTTCTCGTCGTCGACAAACAAGAGTCGCCTGCGTCATACGTTTCCACCGGTCCGACTCATCCGCGCACCTATACGATCACAGCGGATGTCGCGACGGGAGCGACCGTCACAAGCCTCGTGTTCACTGACACCATCCCCGCAACGATCGTCGTCACCACCTATCCTTCAAACTGCGGTGGTGGAGGTGCGGCTGTTACGCCTGCGCCGACCTCTTGCGTCTTCACGCCAAACGTAAATGGAGGAGGAAGCTTCACGCTGACCTACGCATCACGACTCGGCATCGCCGGAAACGACATCACGATGGCGTATGGCGGGTATGTTCAAGAGTTTACGTTGAACAACCCTGCGTCGCCCGTGATCGACCCCGAAACCGGGAACACCACCTCGACCACGAACACTGTTAACGCGGCGTATAACTTCGGCGCTACCCCGCTCAATGCGAGCGATGTCGTGACCATCCAACAGCCTTCGCTGACGTCGAGCAAGAGCGTCGTCGTCGCGGACGCTGGGCCGGTTGGGAACTCTCCCGGTGACACGCTCACGTGGACCGTCAAGGCACGGATCTCAGATTATTTCTCATTCGACGATCTTCAATTCAGCGACACGATCGAAGACGGCCAGACTTACGTTGGAGGCAGCTACTCGGTTCGCGTGATCGAAGGGGCAAGCGATCTCACGCGAAACCAAGCGGCGCTCGGCGGATATCTTGTGGTTCCAGCGGAAGTCGCTGGCGCGCGGGCGGTCACACTCGACCTGTCAGGAGCACTTGCGGACGCCGGTGTCTTCAATCGTGACGGGACACTCACTGGCGCGGATGCGCTCAGTGCAGGAGTGTCATCAGAGGTAATCATTACCTACCAGACGACAATCGACGAACAGTACAATACTGCGCCAGGTGGAGGCGGCAACACGACGGTCGTCGACGGTGGCGACGTGCTAAGCAATACTGGAACGTTCGACTTTCAGGTTCTGGGCGAGATCAATCGCGAGAGTGCGCCGGCGTCGGAGTCCGTGACCGTCCAGCCGCTTCAGACAGTGACCAAGATAGTCGCGTTCCACAACGGCGTTGCTCCGGGTGCACCGATCGAGGTTTCGCAAGGCGATACGTTGACCTACAAGATCACGATCCCGATTCCCACCGGAGATCTTGAAGACTTTGAAGTCACCGACTTCCTTCCGACTCCGATCTTTCGTTCGACTGACCCCGGCGCGGTACTGACGCCTGGCACGTCTCCGGCAACACTCACATACACACAAGACGCTCAAGCGGACACAGCTCCACTCGCGGGTCACTGGAAGTTTACAACCTCGAGTTCTCTCACTCCGGCAATCTCTCTCTCGGGACAGAAAACCTCGAACTCAATTGATATAGATCTCTCCTCTCTCGTCGAGGACGGCGGAGGGAGCGCGACTGAAACTATTGAATTCCTCTTCACCGTCACGGCGACGAATGAACCGATGGCGGATGATCTCGCCTTGGTGAACGTGCTCTTCGCCCAGCACGGAAACAGTGCCGGCTCGGCGGTCGTGACGAGCGCGGCAGCTGCAGCTGCGCTCGAGACCGATAGTCCGCATCTCGCGATCACTAAGGTCGCATCGGCAGTCGTTTCCGGTGATGGCTCTGTATCCGCCGGGAACTTTACCGGCGTCGACGCAGGATCCACGCTCCGTTATCAAGTCACAATCGTTAACGATGGATCCGAGATCGCAGAAGATGTCACGCTGACCGATGTTCTTCCGACCGGACTTCAACGCGCTGGGGGAGGTTATAACCTCTCGGTCAATGGCGCTGGTTGTAATACCGGTGCACTTGATAGTTCAGCGAGCAACCTCACAACACTCACGTTCACTGATGTCACGATTAACGAGGCATCTACGTGTACGGTGACATATGAGGTCGTCGTCACCAACGCCGCCCCTCTCGGCGGGACGATCACGAATCAAGCGATTGTGACTTACGCGTCGGTCGCTGGAGGACCGACATACTCGCCAGAAAGCGATACCGCGGTAGCAACGGTCAAGAGCTTCTCAATCGCAAAGGCTTACCAGAACGGCACCTCTTCAGACGCCGTAACGAGCGATAAAAACCTGCGTCCTGGCGAACAGGTGGACTTCCTCTTGACGGTGACTATTCCAGAGGGAACGGCATCGACGTTCTCGCTTCGCGAGATCGATTCGTCGACCGGAAATCCAGCGGGTGATTTCTTCGTTGATCTTTCGTCTGCAAGCTTCACGTTTCCGGCGATCGAAAACAACTGCTCTAACCTTAACCCTGCCCTGTTCAACTTCGTCGGCCTCACTGACGTCTGCTTCACGCTCAATCCGACGATTGCCGGAAATCAGACGCAGTCGGCGGCGGACACCTACGTCATTAACTTCGGGACGGTGACGAACTTCAACACATCCGACGCCGCGACGGAGTCGTTTGCCGTAACTGTTCGTCCTCAGGCACAACCGTCAAAGCCGAACGGCACCTACACGAACCGCGCCCGCGTCGAATGGGTGAGCAACGGGTCGACGCT
>JADYYL010000043.1 GCA_020853655.1 Deltaproteobacteria bacterium | reverse complement strand
GGAGTACACATGAACACGAAGTCGACGAGATTGGAGTGTGTCGTTTCCTCAGATACGGCGATGATCAATGCGGATGATTCTCGTCACCCGCTGGGTTCCCTTCCCATTTCTTATCCTCTTCTTTCTTCCTCGGTTCTCGCTTGTTTACCCTTCGCTTCTCGAGCTCTCGACGCGGCAGCGGCAGAAGCGTGCAACGGAGAGATGGATGAACAACAGACTCTCTTCGATGAGCAGCAGCGCGAGGCGAGTGCGGTGGCGGCTCTGCACAAGTCGCGGCCGACGCGAATGATCGTCGTGGAATCGACACTCAGGGAGTGGCGACGTTCACGGGGTGAACGAACGATCCGACACGAGCGATGGACGATAGCAGGAAGAAGCGTCACGTCGTATCTCCGCGAGCTTCCCCACGAGGATGGACAGACATTTGAAACAAACGGGAAGGGAGAAGAGGAGCGGCTCTTCGCGGAGGGAGAGATTGAGCGAACGGGCCGGTCACTGAGTGGCGGAGCGACATCGCGCGCGATCACAGTTCAATCACGACACGAGCAATCACGAGACTCATCTCGCGAGGAACCATATTCCGACGAGTCATTCCCCATCGTGACGTGTCCTGTTGTCTCCTCCATCCTTCAACAGAAGATGATCGAGCTCCTCAATGTATTTGATGCGAGTCTCGAACATGAGCGCCGTCTTGCTCTCATCAGCGCACTCCACTCCCCTGCTCAGCACCCTGCTGGCCAGCACCCTGACGGCCAGTGCCATGCCGGCCCGCGCCATGCCGTGTCGTCAGTGAGCAGAGAATAAGCGCGACGCCACGAAATGTTACCGGGCTTTTGAGTTCGACCCCATGATATCCGAGCTCACCTCGCGCTTTGAAAAGATCGCCTTACGATGAAACGCCCACAAAGTGCGCGCCGATACAGAGAAGAGAGGAACACGTGTGCGAGTGCCAGGCATTCGCCGAATGACTTTGAACTACCAAGGAAAGATATGCAGAACGCTCAAGCTCTCTCCCCTACTCGACTCCGCGAAAACATCTACTCCGTACTGGATGCCGTCCTTCTCTCGGGAGAAGCGATATCAATCAACCGGAAAGGAAGGACAGTATGGCTCGTCGCGGGAACCGATGGACCGCAATTTACGGCAGCCGCCAATGCAAGGCGAAACGGCATTGGGGACACCCCTGTGAATGTCGGTTCGACTCCCATGTCAGTCGATTCGACTCCCGCGAACGAACCAACCTCTTCAACAACTCACGAGAACGCGACGGAGCACTCAAAAGACGAAGCACTTCAGCTTCGCGTTTCTCGAAACACCTCCACTCGGACGAGCGCGGGGCGCAGAGCCATTGCACCGAAGGGAAGCGTAACGAACGATTCTCCGCGTGAAGTGCCAGCGGCAAAGCGGAGCGACGGCGATGCCTCCTGACACAACAGAGAGGTGAGGTTTCTTGGTGCCTTCGCGCTCGCGACGCGGCGGGAGCGAGTGAGACCCTCTGTTTGAAAGACGGCCGGTCTGAGAGACAGCGATTCTGGGAGAACGCAGGTTTGGGAGAACGCTAGTGTGAACGGGAAGCACCCGCAGCCCGGAGAGAGGCTCGCCTTTCGGACGACCTTTCAACCCTGCGCGCAATTGCATTGCTCGACCGTATGCGATGGGGTCACACCACCCGGCCCGGGAGCTCCGCCAAAACCAGTGGACACGGTAGGCGAGCCGCGCGACCAAGACGCGAATTGCTTACGAGAGCTTTCCAGTGCCCCCTGAAGCGAGCGTCGAGAGCGCCTGCTCGGCCGACAGTTGGTCGAGTTGTTGAAGTGGAGACTGGAACTGGGTCGCTCCACCTGCCGATTCGGACTCCTCTCGGAAATTTCGCTCGAATTCGGTCTCGTTCGATGTCGACGAACTGTTCTCTCGAGTACCGGTGACGAACCCTGCACCATTCTTTAAAAGCTGATTCTGGATTGAAGATCCACCTGAGGAGCTTCCTCCACTCGCAGCATCGGCTTTCGGAGTTGAACCGCTGCTTGAAGAACCCCCGCCGGTCGCGGAGGAACCAGATTCGGCGGACGACGGTCGGGCGTCTGGCGCCGCTTTGCTTTCAAACCCGGCCTCACGAGCGATCTGAATCTGAATGCGCTCGCGGCGGCCGGAACGCGGGACGCCGCCGGAGGATGTCGTTGAACTGGGCGGTGTGGTTGATGGCGGGGTTGATGAAGACGGTGTGGCCGTAGAAGCGGACGCTGGGGAATCTGCGGGCGTGCTCGTGGTGCTCGGCGAAGCGGTCGTTGAAGGAGACGTGTTTGTCGTCGTTGGCGGTGTGCTCACGCCACTGCCGCTCGAACCGCCCCCTGGATTTCCACCATCGCCAAGCTCCCCCTCAATACCTCTCCCTCGGCCTCTCCCTCGGCCCCTGCCTCGCCCGGACCGTGTTCCGTCGTTTCCAATCCCCTCGTTACCGTCTTCCTCCTTGCTCCGGCCTCGGCGAGGGGGACCGTAAGTCACGTTCTCGTTCGCGCGCTCGGATGCGTTTCGCCGAACGACGGCTTCATCGGCTGGGCCCCGGTCTGATCGTTGTTCTGCGCGCTCTCGGCCGGACGCGCGACGCGTCTCGCCCTCGGATGAGCGCCGCGCCCGCTCCGAACTGTTCGACTTTAGCTCTTGGGATATTGATGTACGACTCACGAGAGCATCCACTGCCATAGAGATCCTTTCCTTGTGCAGCCGACTGCGCGCTGCAGATCAGGAATCGGACTCCCCTCCCCCCCGCTTAACGTTTCGGGGCGCCCACAGGAGAGGTTCGGCCGATTTCGAAAGAAACCAGTGGCTCAAGGAGGTTGCGGCTAGGAGATCTTCCTATGGGGCCAAGGGAATGACCCGTTGAGACCGGAGATGGAGATACGAAAAGGCAATGGAATCCAGTCGTGATTGGGGTCTCGGAAACTCGCGATTGAACACGCTGCCGACGCTCGTCACGCGAGCGTCGGCAGCGCCTCGCAAGGGAAGGCTTTCCCAGCAGACACGAGAAGGGTTTGACAAACCGTGCGCAGATCGCAAGGCACAGAGATAGCCCTGTTACGAAAGCGAGGGGCCGACCGATTCAACGGCGATCTTGATTCCGAACTTCTGCCGGAACATGGGGAACAGTGCGAGGTAGTCCGCCTCTGCATGAACGACAACGGTGTCCTGCTCCGGCTGTCCATTCATCAATCCGCCGGTGTAAGCGCGCGTCTCGATGCAGAGAGTAGCAGGATCGAGGCGCGCGGTTCCCTGTTGCAGGAGTTCAACCACCCGCTGTTGAAGCTCTGACTGAAAGACGCCGGTGCCGACTTGTGCGCAGCCCTGACCAGCCGTGAGACCTTTGAAGCTCGCCCCAGGCTCAAGTTGCGGAAGCGCGCTCGCCGCGCGAACGCCGGCGTGAGTCGCATTGAGCATCACGAGGTAGGCGTTCAGCATACATGCGGTGTCGACCATTGCGATGATTGCCAAGGTGAGAAATGGCAACACGATCGCGAACTCCACGATCGCGAGCCCCCTCTGGTGAGGTTGCGACGGATCTGGTTTTCGTTTGCGTCTGATCATGAGCGACGGCAGTTCTCGCAAGTGAGAAGAATTTTGATCTCCCCCGCATCAGGAACGGCTTGATGTTGAGTATCGATCTCTATTGAGTATTTCGCCGTCTGATTCGGCCCCAACGTGACAGGCCCGGAAAGGACGGTTTCGTAGCCGCCGGGGATGCGCGCCACGATCTTCACCTGCGTCGCCTCACTATCGCCAACGTTTCGCACCGTTGTCTCGACGTTCGTCACTTTCGTAGCGGTGCCACGAACCCATTTTCCGATTGGACCACCGACGACTCGAATCCGAGTTTGCGCGACGGGGTCTGGCCTGGAGGCCGATGTCACGATCTCATTCCCGGCAGCACGGATCATGCTCGTGTTCGCGGCGATCGGAGCTTGAACTTTCGTGCCGCTGAGAATTTTACGTATCTCGCTGTTGGCAACTTCCCGGGGCGTCTCGCCCTTTCGATTGGCGAGGGTCGCATCCGCACCCTTCGAGAGCAGATACTGGACAAGGTCTGCGCGCTTGCTCCTCACCGCATGGAGAAGTGGAGTGTTGCCTTGCGCGTCCGCGTCGTTGACCTTTGCACCGGCATCAACCAACATCTGCATCACAGGGAGGCTCCCCCCGAGGGCCGCACACCCAATAACCGGAGCTCCTGCATCGTCGCGCGCATGGACGAAAGGACGGGCCTTCAATATCTGTTGTGTCGCACTGACACTCCCTGCCTGCGCGGCGAACATCAACGCTGTGCGTTTTCCTTGGTCTGCAATATCAGCCTGCGCCCCGGCGGAGATGAGCTCCGCCACCACTTCGCCGGCATCGCTCTCAGCGGCAACCATGAGAGGCGTCACTCCGCTTCGATCGGGTTGATTCACCGCGCTCCCCGCGGCAATAAGCTGAGCTGCGGTCGTCGCGTCCTTCGTGGCGGCGGCGATGTGGAGTGCTCGGCGCCCATCTGGGGATTCCACATTGGGGTCAACGCCGGCCGCTAACAAGAGCGCGACCGACTCCGGGAGACGGGCCTCGATTGCCGCAAACAGCTTTCCAGGATCCGCTTCGACATTGACTCGGAAAGCGCGACGAACAGAGGCGAGCGGGATTCCCGTCGAACGCTCCATCGTCGTGGTTGCACCAAGGACCCACTTCTGGATCGCCGGGCTCTGTCGCCCGATGAGCACGGGGAGAACGACACCGAGCGCGATAATAGCGCTCATGGCGGCGAAGATTGCGCTGCGTTTCAGCAATCGCGCTTTCATCCTTCGCATCCGATTCTTCACCGTGACTTGAGAGAGATACTGGCTGAAAACTGCGGGGTTCGTAGCCTCGGTGACCGGACCTGCACCGATATGCTTGCGAATCTCATCGCAAAACGCTTCGGCGGTCGGGAACCGATCCTCGCGGCGCTTGGACGCGCAGGTCTGAACGAGATTTGAGAACCACGGGGGAACTTGAAGATGGGGTGGGAATTCCGGGAGCTCGTCCCGCAGATGCATGTTCGCCAGGGTCAGCCAGTTCTCATCGTCGAACGGCTTTTCTCCGGTCACCATCTCGTAGGCGAGGATCCCAAGCGAGTAGATGTCGGCGCGCCCATCCAGCTTCTCTCCGCGGATCTGTTCCGGGGCCATATAACACGGCGTTCCTACCGTTTCGCCGCTTGCTGTGAATCCTTTGTCGACCGTGAGTTGACGCGCGAGTCCGAAGTCGGTGATGCGAATCTCGTTGCGGTCACTGATGAGGATATTGTCCGGTTTGAGATCTCGATGAACGACGTTGTGTCGATGCGCATGTGCGATGCCGCTTCCGATTTCGAAGAGAATTCGGAGGATCTCGTCGAACGAGAGCTCCGGATAGCGCGGACTGTAGATCCGTGTCTTGAGACTCGTCCCCGACACGAACTCCATGGAGAGGAAGTAGTATCCAGCACCTGCCTTGCCGAAGTCGTATATGCGCACGATGTTCGGGTGTGACAACTTCCGTGCAATGAGCACTTCATTGCGAAATCGAGCAAACGTGACCGAGTCTGACACGAGGTGCGGATAGAGTAACTTGAGAGCGACGGGTTCCCCTTCGAGCGTTCTATCGATCGCTCGCACAACCGTGCCCATACTTCCCGCACCGAGCAACCCCACGACCTCATATCGATCAGAGATGATCGCGCCGGGTTGAAATGCGGAGTCGACTCCGGTTGTTTCGTTCATCTGAGAACCGCTTCGTTATTACTCAGTCGAAAACCATGCTGCCGAACAGAGCACCCGGTATCTCGACCGCGATGACTCCAACCGAGGACCACACCTCACGAAGGCAATGCGCGCTCGCGCTAAGCCGACGGTCCAGCGTGAAACGAGTCCTCTACGAGAAATCGTCAGTTCCGCTCGGGGACGCTTACATTGAATCACCTTCGAACCTATTGGCGCCGAGGTTGAAGCTCGGACGTCATTCGTCATGGGAGACGCCTCACGCCTCTCATGTGATCCCGCATCTTCCGCGGGAGAAACCCACAGCATAAATCGGCAACTGCGCGAAAATGCTTGAAGAAGCGGCTTTGAATTGGGGAGCCTGGATCTCCATCAGGTCGCCAATGGGTGAGCGACCGGGGGCTTCGGCGAAGAGTTGCGAGTCATTTCAAGCGGTTATACGGTGAGCGCCTCACGTATGCCCTTCGGGCAGGATTTCGGATGGAAGGATATGGCCCAGGAAGTTTCGTTCCCAAAGCAGAAGATTAAGATCGTTCTCGCAGAGAAGATCCACGAGGCCGCGGCCGACTACCTCAGCGAGGCGGGGTTCAATGTGAACTTCGTCCCTCGCGCACTGGAGGGAAAGGAGCTCGACGACACTATCGCGGATGCCCACGTCATCGGCGTTCGATCTCGAACCAAGTTGCGCCGAGCACAGCTCGAACATGCGCGGCGATTGCTCGCGGTCGGTTGCTTCTCCGTCGGCACGGATCAGGTTGAGCTGGATGCCGCAACCTCACTCGGCGTTCCGGTCTTCAACGCTCCGTATAGTAGCACCCGCAGCGTTGCGGAACTGACGATCGGGAACATCATCATGCTCGCGCGTCGTGCCGGCGATAAGAATACCAAGCTGCACCTCGGCGAATGGGACAAGTCGCTTGCAAATGCGGAGGAGGTTCGCGGCAAAACGCTCGGTATCGTCGGATACGGCCACATAGGACAACAGGTCAGCATTCTTGCCGAAGCCTTCGGAATGGAAGTCGTCTTCTGCGATGTATTGAAGAAACTTCCGCTCGGACGGGCAAAGCCGGTCGCGTCGCTCGATGAGCTCCTCGCGCTCTCAGACTTCGTCACGCTTCACGTCCCTGGCACCGCAGAGACCAAGAATCTCATCGGAGCACCGCAACTCAAGAAGATGCGCAAAGGCCGATATCTCCTCAACCTCAGCCGGGGAAATGTCGTTGACGTTGCTGCCCTGGTCGAGTCGCTGAAGAACGGTGACATAGGAGGTGCAGCTCTCGACGTTTTCCCGGACGAGCCCGTTCCGCCCATCGCGCCGTTCGCAACGGAACTGGCGAAGTGCGAGAACGTCATCCTGACCCCACACGTGGGAGGGAATACCGAGGAGGCTCAGCATAAGATTGCGTTGGAAGTGGCGAACGCGCTTGAGGAGTTCGTCAACAGTGGGAAGACGGAAGGATCGGTTAACTTTCCATCGGTGAACCTCCGCCCCTTTCCGAATTCGCACCGGATCCTCAACATTCATCGCAACGTGCCCGGCGCGCTCGTCGAGATCACAAAAATGGTTTCGGAAGTCGGAGCCAATATCGACGCCCAGCACCTGAGCACGTTCAAAGATATCGGATACCTGGTCATGGACATCAATCGCGATCTCTCCGAAGAAGTGAAGACGAAGATCGCCGGACTTCCGATCAGCATCAAAACGCGAATCCTGTACTAATCGCCGAGCGGATGACGGAGATGACGCAGAACACCATCCATGCGGCTCCGTTCTCCGGCTCATTGCCGGAGCTTCGATCCTCGCGTGTGAGTTCGGTCGACGCCTCCCCTTACCTTCATGACGAATCGAAGCTTGCTGTCGAGGGAGAGTTCGAGCTCGCCCGACCCACGACGGTTGACGAGCTGCGAGGAGCGATTCGAAGCTGCGCGTCGGCGAATCGCACGCTCACAATCTCCGCGTCGCGAACCGGCCTGACCGGCGCATGCCTACCAGAACCCGGCGCTCTGCTCGTCTCTCTCGAAGCGCTCCGCAGCATCATTCGCATCGACCGGGGCCCGCATCCGACCGTGACGGTCCTGCCGGGCACCACACTTCACGAGCTCAATTCGGCGCTCGAGGAGCACGCGCCAGAGCTGTTCTTCCCCGTTGATCCGACAGAGACCGGCGCATCAATCGGAGGGATGGTAGCGATGAACGCCGGAGGCGCGCGCTCCCTCGCGTATGGCTCGGTGCGCGGTTGGGTGACGGCCTTGCAGGTCGAACTCTCAACTGCGTCAACCATCCGACTGGAACGGGGAACTGCAATCGCTACCAATGGCGAGCTCATCATCGTTGAGGGCGATAAGACACGGGTACTCCGCGCCCCGGCCATCACGAAGCCCGCGACAAAGAACACCCTTGGATACGTCTACGCGGACTCCAGCGACGCCATTGATCTTTTCATTGGTGCCGAGGGCACGCTCGGCGTTGTCTCGGAGATCACGCTCCGGCTCATTGAGCGTCCAACACATCGCATGTCCGCTCTCGCATTTTTCGACGAGAACGGCGTGGCCTTTGACTTCGTTGAGCGGCTTCGCGCTTCGGCTCTGCCCGTCATCGCCATCGAGTTCATGGACGAGCGTTCCATTCAACTCGCGCAAGAGAGTCCGAAGAAGAAGGACAATCGAGTGTTCGATCAGGCTGCCGGCAAAAGTGCTGCCGTTTTCGTTGAGCTCGCCACGAACGACGCCGCGATCGCTGGGTCCCTCGATGAACAACTCGTGGAGTTACTTGTTGAATTGTGCGGGGAATCGTTTACTTCGCTCGTTGGCACGGACGACAAAACGCTCCGCGAGCTGAAGGAGTTTCGGCATGCCGTTCCGGAGAGCATCAATCGCACGATCGCGGAACGGAAACGACACCATCCGGATCTTCACAAGCTCGCGACCGACATGGCCGTTCCAGACGAACATCTCCGATGGGTCTTCGCACTCTACCAGGAGACCCTCACGGCGAACGGACTCGACTTCGCGATCTTTGGACACGCGGGCAACAACCATTTCCACGTGAATATTCTTCCGCGGGATTCGCAGGAACTTCAGAAAGCAAAGGCGTTGTATTTCAGTTGGGCAACGCAGATCGTCGAGCGTGGCGGTGCTGTCGCGGCCGAGCACGGGATCGGAAAGCTCAAGCGGAGATTCCTTGAGGCGCAGTACGATTCCGATACGCTCAATACAATGCGCGCCATACGCGCATTCTTTGACCCATCCGGAATGTTCAATCCGGGAACACTGATCGCGTCTTTACCGTAGCGCTTTAAATTCCGAGCGCGCGGTTGACGACGATCTGCAGGTCGAGTGCGTTTCGCTGTCCATCCCCGTTGAGGTCCGCGCGACCAACGATCGCAGGGTTCGTCTGAGATCCAAGGATCACGTTCGCCATGAGCTGCACGTCGAGTACGTTGACGGCACCGCTCGCGTCGAGGTCTCCAACGAGACCGTTCAGTGTGAACCGCCCAGTCTTCTGAGCATTGTAATATGCCGACGGCCACTGCACGGTCGCCGCATTGTAGGCCACCCCGAGATCCATCAGAGCGACGGTGGTTCCGTAACCGACCGTGAGATCGAGCGAGTTATTGCCATCGAGATCACCGAGCACCGGGGAGACGCCACTCGACTGCGGAATGTTGCGCGGCCAACCTGCGACCGGCGCGCCGCTTGGTTGAAACGCGAAGATCCTCCCCTCATCACCGGAGACTTGAATCAGTTCAGGACGACCGTCGCCCGTCAGATCTCCCATCACCGCCGTTGGCCAGATGCCGCCACCAGCAATCGACGTAACGTTTGCTGGGAATCCCGTTACCGCTCCGCCGGTGTGGTGGAACGCGGTGATGTTGTCGCCATGGGTATAGAACAACATCTCGAGGTCGCGATCATTGTCCAGGTCAGCAAGGACTGGTGCCGGACCGCCAAACGCGAGCGCTTTCGGCCATCCCGTCATGATGGCGCCGTTGCGCTCATACGCCGCTGCCCAACCGTTCCCGTTGGTCCCAACGATCTCCACCTGTCCATCGTTATCGATATCCCCTGCGACGATATTCGGCGTGTAGAGATCCGGAAGCGTGACCGGCCACCCAGCAACGGCAGCACCGGTATGGTGCCAAGCGTAAACGCGAGCATTCGGCTGGATACCGACACCGACGACGATCTCGAGATCACCATCACCATCGAGATCGACGAGCACCGGATGGCTCCCCTGCGGGCCGACGCTCGATGAGCCACTCGGGAACCCCAATGGCGTTGTCTTCGGCCATCCGCTCAAAATGGATCCATCGAAGCGGTAAATGTGAACGATGTGATTCGCGGATGGGCCGAGCTGATCGCTTGCGTAGCTTGCGAACACGATCTCCTGGGTTCCATCGTTATCAAGGTCCGCCACGGCCGGTGACTGGAAGGAATGGCCTTCGGAGGTCGTAAACGTCTTCGGCCAACCGGAGATCTGCGTCCCGGTCCGGCTGAAGGCGTGGAGCTTCACCGTCTTGTTCGGGAACCCCCAATCATAACCCGCGGCAAAGATCTCGGGCTCTCCTTCTCCGGTAATATCCGCCACGGTCGGCGCACTGAGATACTCGTTTACATTCGTCTGCGGCCATCCGGGGAGATAGGTTCCATCGTGGTTCAGCAGATGCATATCCGCGGAGTTTCGAGAGTTCCGATAGGTGAACGTCGAGAGTGCCACTTCAAGCTGCGCGTCGCTCCGATCGATATTCGCCGTTGCTATTCCATCCCCTGATACGAAGCCGCCAACCTCACGCGGCCAACCCGACGCGATGCTGCGCTGCACATAAGCAAGTCGTTGATCGACACTCGTGCTCCCTGTGGTATCCGTGACACGAAGCCGAACAACATACGGCGAGTTGTCAGTCAGTCCCGTGAGCGTCCACGTCGCGAGCGATGCATTCGCCACAGCCGTCGTGCTCGTTCGAATGGTCGTCCACGTGGAGGGCGAAACACCGATCCCATACTCAACAGTGTACGACGCGAAGTTCGTCCCACCGGCCGAACCGATGATGTTGTAGCTCGTCCCGCCAATCGACTGGTCGGCAACGGGTGTCGTCAACGATGCCGTCGGCACCGTTGCCATTTGCAGCGCGCGCTGCACGTTGATTCGCCCATTGCCGAGATATCGATCCGTAT
>JADYYL010000042.1 GCA_020853655.1 Deltaproteobacteria bacterium | reverse complement strand
GTCGAACGTGGAGAGCATCTACGACGTCTACCAACTCAACCGGGACGACTGTCTCATCGGAGTACTTCCGTTGTTCCATTCCTTCGGGTTCACCGGGACGATGTGGCTTCCACTCCTGGGAGGAATTCGTGCCGTCTACCATCCGAATCCAGTGGAAGGCGGAGTGATTGGCGAAATGTGCCGCGATCACCGAGGCACGATTCTCATGTCTACTCCAACATTCCTCCTGAATTATATTCGGAAGGTGCCCGCGGAGCATTTTGCGACGCTCCGACACGTCATTGTTGGTGCCGAGAAGTTGAAGCAACGGGTCGCCGATGCGTTTGTTGAAAAGTTTGGTGTCGTTCCGCGCGAGGGCTATGGCTGCACTGAGCTTTCTCCCGTGGCGATGGTCAACGTGCCTGACTTCGAAGGGGAGCACGTGCAGCAGAAGGGTTCGAAGCCGGGCACGGTCGGACATCCCGTTCCTGGAGTCGCAGCGCGAATCGTGGGCGTTGACGATGGAGCGCTTTTGTCCCCAGGCGAACCCGGGTTGCTTCTCATCAAAGGTCCGAACGTGATGCTCGGATACCTGAATAACGAAGAAAAGACTCGAGAGGTTATTCGCGATGGATGGTACGTGACGGGTGACATCGCCGTCATCGACGAAGAGGGGTTTGTGTCGATCACTGATCGTCTCTCTCGCTTCAGTAAGATCGGGGGTGAGATGGTCCCCCATCTGAAAATTGAGGAGGAAATTCACGCCGTACTTGGTGCGAACGATCAAGTTTGCGTCGTGACCTCCGTCCCCGATGAAAAGAAGGGTGAGAAGCTCGTTGTCTTAGTCATTCGCGATATTGAAATCAGCGCTCTTCTCTCGGGCTTGTCCGCCCGGGGGCTCCCCAACCTCTGGATTCCTAAGCGCGAGAATTTCTTTAAGATTGAGAGTTTTCCGGTCCTTGGGTCCGGAAAACTCGACCTGCAGCAGGTGAAGAGAATCGCCTCGGATCTCGCTGGAAAGACAAACGATTCGTGATGAAGCGACAACGATCCAAAGAAAAAGGCATCGGGATCGCGAAAGTGCTTTGACTCGGATGTGAGGTCGCAGTTATACTCCGAGAATAATGAAGCCAACGATTTCCTCCATTTTCTTCTTTTCATATTTTTGGGGCCCAGCCCCAACATATCCGTCCGTCTAGCACCTCTCGAATTTCGTTTTTCACATCTCAGATAGTTGCGGTGATATTTTCGAGTTTTGGTCGAGCCGACTTTGTTTGGTTCGAGACTCTCGAAGCGTGTAACCGGCGCGCTTACTCGCAGCGGACTGACCGTTCATGATCTCGGCGAGGATCGTCAGCGGCGAAACATTCCGGTGTCCAGCTTAAGGAAGGACATGAAACATCTCAAATTGACCAGTCTGAATGGCGCGGGGCGCACGACGGTGCGCGTTGGCTCCGTCGCGTTCGGTACTGACTTCGTGGTGATCGCCGGGCCGTGCTCGGTCGAAAGCGAGGAACAGACACTGCAAACTGCGCATGCGGTCCGTGAGGCTGGTGCCAATATGCTCCGTGGAGGGGTGTTTAAGCCCCGAACATCTCCGTATGCATTTCAGGGACTCGGCTTGCAGGGCCTGAAGATTCTTGCGAGGGCGCGCGAAGAGACAGGCCTGCCGATTGTCACCGAAGTGCTCGATACGCGAGACGTCTCTTGGGTCTCTGAGTATGCCGATATGCTCCAAGTCGGCGCGCGCAACATGCAGAATTTCTCGCTTCTGAAAGAGGTGGGGAAGTCGTCGCGTCCCGTCCTCCTGAAGCGAGGAATGCACTCGACCATCGAAGAGTGGCTCAGCGCTGCGGAATATGTGCTCGCCGAGGGCAATCCGAACGTTGTGCTGTGCGAGCGGGGGATCCGAACATTTGAGACCTATACGCGCAACACGCTCGATCTCAACTCGGTTCCTGCAGCCAAAGAGCTGACCCATCTTCCAGTGATCACCGATCCTTCGCATGGTTGCGGTCGGGTGAATCTCATTCCGACAATGGCTCTTGCCTCTGTCGCTGCCGGCGCGGACGGGATGATGATTGAGGTGCACTGCAAGCCGGAAGAGGCGTTGAGTGACAAGGATCAGGCGCTCACTCCGGATGTCTTCTCCGTGATGATGCGCAAGGTTCGATCCCTCTCACGCTATATGCAGGAGCTTGCATGATCGAAAGCTGGCTCAGCGCTGGGACCGGATCGACGCGGATTGTCGTAGGAAAGTCACTCGGAGGAATGGCTTTGTTCTATCCCGACGAGCGAGTGACCATCGTGACCGACGAAACGCTGCTTGGATTGTATGGGGCGATGCTCAAGCCCTTTGATGTCATCGTGCTGCCATCCGGGGAGACCGGAAAATCTCTCGGTCACGTCGAGCGCCTCTACGAAGAGTTTTGTGCCCGGAAGCTG
The DNA here is from genome assembly GCA_020853655.1 of Deltaproteobacteria bacterium. Taxonomy (GTDB): domain Bacteria; phylum Bdellovibrionota_C; class UBA2361; order SZUA-149; family JADYYL01; genus JADYYL01. Next base: position 3,588 of record JADYYL010000042.1, on the reverse strand, counting down.
ACACGCGAATCCCTCGTCGTCGCGTTTGGCGGTGGCGCGGTGAGTGATTGCGTGGGATTCGCAGCCGCAACCTATCTCCGGGGCCTGCGCTTGTCGATATTTGCGACGACGCTGCTCGCGCAAGCTGATGCTGCGATTGGCGGTAAGAACGGGGTGAACCTGGGGGGATACAAAAACCTCGTGGGAACGATTCGCCAGCCCGAGTTATGCGTCTTTGATGTTGAGTATCTGCTATCGCTCTCGGAGCGGGAGTTTCGGGGAGGGTTCGCAGAGATTATCAAGCATGCCGTGATCGCAGACGCCGAGCTCTTTTCAGAGCTCGAGATCCGAGCCGCGCGCGCGCTTGAGCGCGACCTCGGGACACTCGAGTATCTTGTGGCGCAGTCCGTTCGAATAAAATCCAAGGTGGTACAGGAAGACGAGAACGAGTCCGACGCGCGACGACTGCTCAATTTTGGACATACCATCGGTCACTCCGTTGAGCTTCAGTCCGGATTGCCGCACGGCGAAGCCGTCGCGATTGGGATGGTGCGCGAAGCGCGCCTCTGCGTTGCCAGGGGAACATTGATCTCCAGCGACTGCAATCGGATAGAGGACGTCATCCGCAGCTACGGTCTTCCCACCGACACAGGGTCATCGATCTCCCTTTCCGCCATTGAGCGAGATAAAAAGCGAACGGGAGATCAGATCCAGGCGCCCATACTTCGTGGAATCGGTCTTTCCGGAGTCGTTCGGGTTCCTCTGTCTGAATTCGTGGAGGAGAGGGAAGCATGATTTGTGTCGCCCTTGGCCACTGTTCGTTAGACGACTGCCTCGTGGCCATCGCCTCGGAAGAGTGTGTTGAGCTTCGCTTTGATCTCCTACCGGGTGAGTGTTCGACCAGTGTGTCTTCGCTGTGCGGCGGTCCTGCCCAGGTGGTGGCGACATTTCGGGCGAAGAAAGCGGTCCCCGATCATGTCCGTCGCGAGATGCTCCTCCGTTCGATTGCTGCCGGCGCGACCTATGTCGATGTCGACGGAGGTGACAGCGACGTCGACATACGTGGGGATATCATCAGTGCCGCGCGTTCAAGCGGAGTCAAGGTCATCGTTTCCTACCACAACTTCCAAGTGACCCCCGGCGAAGAAGCGCTCAAGCGACTGCGTGATGACGCGTTTTCGCTCGGAGCCGACATCTTCAAAGTTGCGTGCGCCGTCGCGCACTCGCGAGACAACGCGACCCTTCTTGGACTTCTCTCTGACCATCGACCACAGATCGTCATCGGAATGGGGGACCTCGGACGACTGACAAGGGTTGTTGCACCGCTCCTCGGCAGTGTGATGACGTATGCTGCTCCGAATCACGCTCCCGGCACGGCGCCGGGACAGCTGACAGCGTTCGAACTTCGAGCACTCCAGCAGAGTTTTCTCTCTCGGCTAGGAGGACCAGTACTTCATGAGTGAACGTTACTATGCGGTGATTGGTAAACCGGTCCTCCACAGCAAGAGTCCTCAGATTCAGTCCGCCGCGTTCGCGCAAGCGGGCTTGCCAGCGCACTATGTTCGACTCGCGGTGTCCGATCCACGCGAGGCCGTTCGGGTTGCCCGTGAGATAGGGCTATCGGGGATGAACGTGACGGCGCCGTTTAAGGAAGAAGTGTGCAAGGAGATCGATTTTTTCTCTTCTGAAGTCGACCGCATCGGCGCGGCGAACACAGTTCGTTTTACGGACGAGGGGACCGAAGGCTACAACACGGACACGCGAGGAATACTCGGTGCGTTCGAGGAGCGGAGCGTTTCGCTGCGCGGAAAACGAGTGTTGGTTCTCGGAGCAGGCGGAGCCGCGCGCTCGACCTTGTGTGCTCTTGCCTCCGCAGGCGCGACGGTCACGATCCTGAATCGCAGCGCGGAGCGTGGGCAAGATCTGGCGGATCAATTCGGAGCGGCTTGCGGCGCTTTGACAATCGAGAATCTTGAGCGTGGCTTTGGTTTGTCACGGATCGTGATCAATCTCACCACGGCGCGCGAGCGAATCGTGCCCCCAGAACTTTTCACGGCACTGCACACCGTCCTTGACGCTCAATATGGAATGGTCACGCCATTCCTGAGCGATGCTCGCGCAGCTGGATCGACCGTCCTCTCCGGGGAAGATTGGCTGATTCATCAGGGGGCAGCGGCATTTGAGATATTTACCGGAAGACAAGCAGATCAGCAGGCGATGCGCGCGGCAATCTTGAGCGCTGGAGTGGGCGCGGATCAACCTGTCGCGCTGATCGGAATGATGGGAGCAGGGAAATCGACCGTCGGGAAAGAGCTGGCAGCGCGACTCGATCGACCGTATGTCGATCTCGATGCTCAGATCGAGGCGAATGTGGGAAGCGCCATCCCCGACATCTTTCGCCAGCGTGGAGAACCCGCATTTCGGGCTCTTGAGTCTCAGGCTCTCGTTGCGGCGCTGGAGCAGAACCCTGGGGTGATCTCGTGCGGTGGTGGAATCGTTCTCGCTGCAGAGAACCGTCGAATGCTGCAGGAGCATGCTCTCCCCATCTGGTTGTGGGCCGAGCCCTCGCGTCTTGCTGCCCGAGTTGGCGCTGCCGATCGACCTCTGTTGCAGGGGAAGGATCCGTTCTCCCATCTGACTGAACTTCTGAGGGTACGGAAGAAGTTCTACGCCGAGGTTTGCGAGCTTGTTGTGTCAACGCACGGATTCACGCCGAAGTTAATCGCCGAGAGGCTTGAGTATGAGATTGGTTACATCAGGAACGGTTCACGGTAGCGCGCAGGCGCCCTCCTCGAAGAGCATGATGCAGCGGGCGGTCGCGGCCGCCGCATTGTCCTCTGGGACGACGCACATTCTGAATCCCTCATTTTCGGATGACGGTCGCGCGTCGCTTCGAATCATATCCGCGCTCGGCGCGAAAGTGCGCGTCGAAGGCGATACCGTCGAGATCACAGGAGGCGGAGACCCAACCGGAGAACCATTGGACTGCGGCGAATCGGGGCTTTCCATTCGCCTGTTCAGCGCCATCGCGGCACTGCACAGCCAGGAGCTGACGCTTCTCGCGAGGGGATCCCTGGCCAAGCGTCCGATGGGAATGATTGCGCCGACGCTTCGCGACCTCGGTGCGCGCGTTGATTCTGTTGATGGATATCCTCCTCTCACCATTTCCGGTCCAATTCGGGGTGGGGATATCGTGGTCGACGGTTCCGTGAGTTCTCAGTTTGTCAGCGGGCTGCTGATGGCGTTACCTTGCTGCGAGACGGATTCCGTGTTGCGGGTGCATGCACTCAAGAGCGCGCCCTACGTGCACATGACATTACAAATGATGGAGGAGTTTGGCGTTCGAGCAGAGCCGAATAGCGACCTCAGTGAGATTCGTGTCCGAGGAAGGCAGCGCTACGAGGCGACGAAAGTGACGATTGAGGGGGATTGGTCGGGGAGCGCATTTCTTCTCGTCGCCGGGGCGATTGCAGGACGCGTTACGGTAAATGGATTGCGGGGCGACTCACGGCAAGCCGACCGCGCCATCGTTGATGCGTTGCTGCTCGCGGGTGCGAACGTCACAATGTCCGAGGACTCCGTGACGGCGCAGTATAGCTCGTTGCGTGG
>JADYYL010000041.1 GCA_020853655.1 Deltaproteobacteria bacterium | reverse complement strand
GTGATGTTTGGTCCGATACCAGCTTGAGCTGGGGCGCCTTGTTCACAAACCGTTCCTCCGCTTGTTTTCACTCGACCAATTCGTGCGATCATACGCTCGCGTTGGCTCAGGAAGGCAACCGTAACAGACGACAATTATTTCCGCACTAATTTAGTATCCTACTCCAAGTTGCTTAAACTGAAGAGGGTACGTGCCCGAAATCTCGAGGAAAGCCTCTCGAGAACCACGGGCTCGCCCTTCATCGGGGCACCAATCAACCCGTTTGGCAGAGAAGAATTTTTTGAGAGAGAGGAGCGCTGGAGGGATTTTTAACCCAGAAGCAAAACCGGTCGGAGACGCCGGGGAGCGAGAAGATTCGAACCGTGGCCGTCGCAATGGCGCTGGTCTTGGGAGAGCGAGGCCGACGCAGTCGCCGAACGCTCCAAGCAGGGTCGCCTTCTGTTCAAGAGTTCCTCGCCGATCACTGCGGCAAGAGAGTGACCTTGGTGATCGGTCGGAGCGAGATGCCCGACAGCAGCGATTGGATCTCAGACCGATCGACTTGCTTCAATCGCGCGAGTTCCTCTTCCAACGTGCGATATCGTCCTCGCGCGATCCATTCGAGACCGACGGCCATCAGCCGTCGCATGGTGCTTTCGCCCTGCAAAACAAGCCGTGTCCGAAGCTTCGTGAGCGCTCGAACGAGATCCTCATCCGTGAACTTCAACGGTTCGCACATGATCGCTTCTAACCGATCCCTCACCTGCTCAATCTTCTCTGGTTCAGCACTGACATAGCCGTAAACGAAGCCCGTGTGATCCATATCTTCGAAGTCGATATGGGCCGCATCCGCGAGCCCCTTATCGACGAGATCCCAATACGCCTTGGAGCCCGAAGAGTCGCCGAGAATGCATGAGAGCACGCCCGCCGCGTATCGATACTCACTCTGCTCACTCGGACCGTCAGCGATGAGACAACCGTGTGCCATCTGCAAGCCGTCGCGTCGAAGCGTCGTTGTCGACGCCGTGGGCACATGGGGACGTCGGTCACGACCGACCGCATGGCTCTCCCAGCCACCACAATGCTTGTCGAGTAACTCCAGCACGGCATCCCAGTTGGCGTTCCCGGTGACCGCGAAGACGATGTTTGCCGCAGTGTAGCGGTTCTGAAAATAGGTTCGCATCTGCGAAGCGCTGAGCGCGCGAACGCTCTCAGTCGAACCCAGGACCGAATTCCCAGCCGGGTGGCCGGCAAAGTGTTGGCGCAGCGACTGCTCGAACAACACATGCGTCGGACGATCCTGATACAACGCGATCTCTTCGAGGATCACGTTCTTCTCAGTCGAAAACTCCGTTTCATCCAGTGCTGGGCGCAACATGTCCGAGAGAAGTTCGACTCCGTCGGAGATGAACTCCGGCAGGATCTGCATGTAGTAGACGGTGTTTTCTTCCGACGTAAACGCGTTTGCCTGCGCGCCGATCTTGGCGAGATCGTAGGTCACATCGAGCGCTGAGCGCTTTGCCGTGCCCTTGAACATCATGTGCTCGAGAAAGTGAGAGACGCCCGAGACCTCCGGCGTCTCGTCACGGGCACCCGTCTGCACGAAGAATCCGATAGCAGCGCTCGGCGCTGTCGGTCGGATCTCACCGATGACTTGCATTCCATTCGAGAGGCGAGCTTGTCGAAACTCCACAGGATACTCCCTTCAATCCAAACTAAGCGTTTAACGTCGCGGAATCATCCGACTCTGACTTGAGCTTCAGTTCCTTAGGCCCAAGGGTGACCACCGTCACAGGGGAAACGGGATACTCGCCTAGATGGCGCGCGATATCATCCGCCGTCACGCGGTCGATCGAGTCCTTAATCTCTTGCAGACTCCTCACACGGGAAAGATGCCACCAGTCGTTCACAATCGATGATGCGCGCGCCGAGCTACTCTCTCCCTGCATAATGACTCGCGACTTCAAGTCTGTCTTTGCTCGGTGCAGCTCTTCTGCCGAGACGCCGCGCTTCAAACCTCGCAGCTCTGTGAGCATAACGTCGAGAGTCTCTTCACACCGCTCGGGCGTCGTTCCTGCGTAGCACAGCACTGCAGCACGGCCACGGGCCGCGCTGTGCGACGCAGACACGCGATAAACAAGGCCTCGCTTCTCTCTCACTTCGATGAATAACCGACCAGACATGCCGCCGGAGAGAACGCCAACCGCGAGGCGCGCAGCGTAGTAATCGGGATGATCGAGTGAGATGCTGGGATACGCTAACGCGAGCTGTTCCTGGCTCGAATCTTTGTGCACGTGATGCACAGCAGAATGTGATCGGAATGGCTTTGAATCGAGCAGCGTGTGAGTTCCTTTCCACCCGCCGAATGTCTTCTCGATTCGGTCGACCAGCTCATTCCATTCGAACCTTCCCGCAACGCCGATGATGACATTCCCGGGAACATAGTACTCCGAGTAGTAGCGACGAAGCGCATCAATATCGATACGCCGAAGTCCCTCCTCCGTTCCGAGCTGACTCCTCCCAAAGGGAGCGGGATAGAATGCCTTTGCGAGTTCGACCATCACTTTACTCGACGGCTCGTCTTCGAGAGATTTCAACTCTTGGAGTGCGAGCTGTCGAACACTATCGAGTTCCTCAGCAGGAAAGCGCGGGTCGAGTAGGATATTACCGAGCAGACGAACCGCTTCGGCCATGTTCTCACCGAGCAGCGCCGCCGAAGTGACGCTCACCTCGATGCCCGCCGAATTTGAATGGTGGATGCCGAATTTCTCGAGTTCTTCCGAGAGTTCTCTGTTGCCGTATGGTCCAGCACCCTTGTTGAGCATCTCGGAAAGGATTCCTGCCGACCCCTCGAAGCCCATCGGGTCAGTTGCCGCACCGACCGGGATCAGTATTGAAAGGGCGAGGGAGGAGACATACTCCATCTGCTCCGCGATAAGGGTCACTCCGTTCGAGAGCTTCTGAATGCGGACCGTATTGTGCTCTGACACCTCAACTCCTTTCGTATTCGTGCTCTAGATCCATGTATCGGACGTCGTCTGGCTTCAAAAAGCTCGTCTGAAAACGGAAGCTTTCTCTTATATCACGGAGAGATGCTCCGGAATAACTATTCCCGCACCCCGACTCGGCGAACTCCTTGGCGAACAAGCGTTCCGAGGTTAGATTGACCTGCCGGAGAGAGCGATTCACCGTTGACCAAGAATCTCTAGCAGGCGTCCGAGGGAGCGCTCATTTGGATACCCCGAAGGCAACAAGGCAGGTGTGTTATCGGTGTAGCCGTGAGCTGCATTACGACAAGATCAATGTCGGCCGACGCGATACGTGCGACGGCTGTGGATTCGACGTGCACGTGTGCAAGAACTGCCTGCACTACGATGCCTCGGTGTATAACGAATGCCGAGAGCCTCAAGCAGACCGGGTCGTCGACAAAGAGAAGAGCAACTTTTGCGACTACTTCAAGCTGACCGGTGGTGCCGATGCACGATCAGGGAGCGCAAGCCATTCGAAGGCGGATGCGTTGAAAGCGCTCGATGACCTGTTTAAAAAATAGCGCCGCTCAACAATCGAACGGCGAAAGTATGGCAAGTCCATGCTGTGTGGAGTGGAGTCAGAACGAAGGATGGAAATGGAACCGAGAAGCAATCAAGAGATTTTTGAGAACATCCTTTCGCTCGTCGGTAGCGAAGTCGAAGTCGGGCTCATCTCGACGGGCGAGCAGCTCCGCGGCACGATCACCAACGCGATGTTCGATAGTTTCATCGTGCACGCGAAAACGCCTCGAGTTGTTCGCTTTAACGACGTGCTCTTCCTTCGCAGACTGAACGGCTAGTACTGCGACAACTAAGTAATGAGCGTTTCTCACAGATTCCCGCTTCGCGGGAAATCCCAAAAAACGCCCATTACTTAGTTCAAAGCAGCCAACAGATAAGGACTAGTGCTCTGACAAGTTAGCCTATTACTACTTACTTGTCAGAGCACTAGTCGGCGTCATTCTTCGCGGAGTTCTCGATGTCGACACACAACACCAGCGCCTGGGGCGAGGAAGAAACAAAGTTCTTCTTCGCGCTCACTCCAGACAAAATATTCTCCGCTGTCGAGCGGCTGGGATTGCGCTGCACAGGACGGATTTTCCAGCTCAACAGCATGGAGAATCGCGTATACGAAGTCGAAGTCCTCCACCCCGACTCGCCCGACCAAATGCTTTCGTATATCGCAAAGTTTTACCGTCCAGGCCGATGGTCGCACGAGCAGATCCTCGACGAGCACCGCTTCCTTCTTGACCTCGAGGAGTATGATCTGCCCGTCATCTCGCCGTTCCGGACGGCGGAGAACAAAACGCTCGCAGTACTCGATGATGTCGCGATCTCCTATGCGCTCTTCCCGAAAGCCCGCGGCCGCACACCGGACGAGCTGAATGACGAGCAACTTGCGCGATTGGGCAGATTGCTCGCCCGCGTCCACAATGTCGGCGCAATCCGCGAAGCGCCGTCGCGTATCGAGCTCAACCCACAGACCTACGCCATCTCAAATCTCGACTATCTCTTGAGCAACGACATCATCCCTGGCGATCTCGCCCCGTCCTACGAGACGGTGGTGATCCAGATTTGCGACCTCATCGAACCGATGTTCGAGGGTGTCAAATTTCAGCGGATACACGGAGACTGTCACCTCGGGAATATTCTCTGGGGGAACGACGGTCCGTTCCTCGTTGACTTCGATGACATGGTGAGAGGTCCCTGCGTTCAAGATCTCTGGCTCATGCTTCAAGGAAACGACGAGAGAGCACTGCGCAGCC
>JADYYL010000040.1 GCA_020853655.1 Deltaproteobacteria bacterium | reverse complement strand
TATGTGTGAAAACTTAATCCGCTCCTCAGGATGAATCGAAAGCGCCAGCTGAGACTCGATCAGTTCGATCTCCGAAGAGAAGACAGACTTCCCAAACGAGTGAGTCGCGCGAAAGTGGGCGCCGGTGTGAATGGGTCCGGGCGTCGGGCACCAATACAGTCCGGTCGCGGTATCGCGGATATAGATCACCTCTCCCGGAGCATCGCTGACGGGGTCATTACTCCAAGGCGTCAAGCGATTCTCGCGACAGTTCTCGGACCAGGTGTATCCGGAACCGCGTTCGGTGACGAGAAATCCAAACTCGCGGTTGGCAACGACGTTGCTCCAGGGGAGTGGCGGGAGTGCCTTATGCAAAGACAGAGCGTAGCTCTTCCCGTCGTCGGTATAGGCGCCAATACCGTTGAAGTACTCGCCCTTCGCGACCACTGGATCCGGCTTCTCGAACGAGCGGACACGAAGCTTCTTCTTGGTCAGCAAAACGGGCTCGAAGGGCTTCTCGTCGAAGCGCACTTGTTGAGCGAGCGTTCCCTTCAGTCCATTGAGGATCACCCGTGAAACGGTGTGCAGAAGATCTCGCTCTTCGTCGTTCAACTGTTGGGCCGTTCTCAAGAATACCCCGCCGCGCTTCTCGGAAAGTGCGCCCGACGGATTGGAACGGATCAGATACTCAAGCTCCTCCTGAAGGTTCTGGAGGTATCCCCCGGGATACTCGTTCAAGATCACGAGTTCGAAGACGAGCCCGCGCTGCCGCAGATAGTTATGTGCGTGCAGCGCTTCAGTCACGAGCTTCGTCTGATCCGGCTCTGTCACGCGAACAAGGCAGAGCGGGTAATCGCCGGAGACACCGAATCTCCACAATCCGTTCTGGGCGAGCCGATTTCTCTCAAGCACGTCGGGTCGAGCGCGGAACTTCTCCGCATTGAAGATCAGTGCGTTGCCGAGTTTCTGGAAGGAAGCCCACTGACGCGCTGCCGTCTGCTCATTTCGCAGTTCGACGCTCGATTGGCTCCATGCCATTTCGAAGGCTCGCGATATCTGGTGCATCTCCTTGTATCGACTGCCGAGGGAGAGCGCTTCTTCTCGCGTCCGCGCGGTAGCGGAGACGAAGACGACAACTTCGGTCTGCCCCGGTTCGATCTCGACCTTTGTCTGGAGGGAGAACACCGGGTCAAGAACGTATCCGACGCTCTCGGGCAGCTGAACCCCTTCATCGAACGCCCGCGGTTGCTTCGCCGACTTGCCGCGTCCGATGAACTCAAATCTCGAGCTTTCGTAGTGTACTCGGTCCCAAACAATTCGCTGGGTCACCAGGTGAATGAAATAGAACCGCTCTTCATGCCGCGAGCGAGGCCGGCGCGAGAACAGGAGCGCGTCGAGATCGGGGAGCGCCTCGCTCTCCACGAACATCTTCGAGAAGGCCGGATGCGCCGAATCCGCGCGAGCGGACTGCAGCACCACTTCTCCGAAGCTGGTGAGTTCAATCTGACGCCGGTGTGACGACAGGTTCGTCAGGGAGACCTTTCGAACTTCCACATTGTCTTCGGGTGAAACCGTGATCTCCGTGTGGATGAAGATGTCGCGATCCCTGCGCTTGTACTCGATCTTGTCGGGCCCGTAGAAGACTTCGTACAGTTCAGGCTCGACGAGCGTCGGCTGATACGTCACCGACCAGAGCTCCTTGCTTTCGAGGTCTCGGACGTAGATGAACGTACCAAAAGTGTTGGTGACGAGATCCTCACGCCAACGCGTGAGCTGAGTCTCGCGTTCGAAGTTGCTCCAACCGCTTCCGGCGTTGTCCAGCATGACGCTGTATCGGCCATTCGACAGAAGGTGCGTATACGGAATCGGGGTATGTGGAGTGGAGTGAGTCTGCGTGACAATCGCTTCGCCCTCTTCTCCTGCCTGCGCGAGGGGAAGAAGGTGCGCTGTCGCCGGCACGATGGTCGTTACGCGCTCCGGGAACTTCTCCTGAAGCAGTAGCTCGGTCGCGCGAATCTGTTGGTCGGCGTGGAAACGTTCCTGGAACACTCCGCAGTTCAGCGTGTTGTTGAGCGAGACGAGGCTCATCCCTTGGTGGTGCGCAAAGAACGACTGCACGATGTGGTGGCGCTCGTTGTTGCTCAATCGCGTTGGCGTGTAGTCGATCGCCTCGTAGAAGCCGTACTCGCCACGCGCGCCTTCGGATTCGAGTCGTCGCAAATTCTCGATACAGAGCTGCGGATCGATCGGCAGCGCCATGAATGTCGAGTAAGGGGAGATGACGAGATCTTCCTCCAGCCCGCGCTTGAGTCCGAGGCCGGGGACACCGAACGCATGATACTGATACGTCTTTTCGAAATCGACCCCGCTGTACGCGGATTCAGACACGCCCCACGGCACGCCCATGCGATTGCCGTAGGCGTGCTGCGCTTTCACCACCGCGCGATAGGTCTCCGCGAGAATCGTGCCGCGATAGTCGCGAGTGAGGAGCAAAGGCATCAGGTACTCGAACATGGTACCGCCCCACGCCATGAGGGCTTTGCCACCGGGAGTGTCGGCGAGCGGACGACCAAGAGCGAACCAATGTTCTTGAGGCACCTGTCCGAGCGCTATCGCGACGAGACTCCCCAGGCGAGCTTCGGACGCGAGGAGATCGTAGTAGCTCGGGTCCCGACGGGCATTGCCAACGTCATAGCCAATCGCGAACAGCTCGCGATCTGGCTCGTATAAGAAAGTGAAATCGATTTCGCGGATGAAGGTCGACGTGGCGTCGATGATCGATTCATTCTCGTCGAGAAGTTGTTGAAGTCGAGCGTGCAAGCGATCGTTTGCGAGTCGGACTTCGTCGAACGGACCACGGACTGCCGTACTCAGCGTGACTCCCGCAGCGGCTTCGTCGTCAATCTCGCGAATCAAAAGCGAGACGCGTTCCGAAAGATCGTGGAGGTCGGCGTAGGTACACTGAGAAAGCGAAATCTGTTCAAGCACTCTCTCTGCGTTCCGTCTTGCCTGAGACTCCTCCGTCAATTCTTGCCTGAGCGCTGCAGCAAACCGGTCGAACGGTGTGAGCCATTCGAAAAACGACAGAGCTTCAGTGATGTCGTGAAGTTCTCCGATCACCCCGAGGATCTCGTCCACGCATTCTCGCGGGCTTGCGTCGCGGAGGAGCGAAGGAAGCTTATCCTCGAGCGCCTGTGCTGCGTGAAGCGCCGATGCGGTCTCACGGAGTCCGTTGGCGATCGTCGGCGTGACGTTCCGCGCTTGTGAGATCTCCCGCGCCGCGCTCTCGGTGACGTTCGGTGAAAGCTTGTCCGTTAACACCAGCATCTTTGTCATCAGCCGGTGGATGTGCTGCAGGTGCGGATTCCCACAGAGAGGCAGTTCGCGCATGTGACGAAAGAACACTCGGAGCGCAACGAAATGCCCGACGAGGTTTCCACTGTCGACGAACGATACGTAGCGCGGCAGAAGTGGATCGAGGGTCCTGGTGTTGTACCAGTTCAGGAAGTGCCCGCGGAATCGCTCCAGTCGTCCCAAGGTTCGAAAGACGGTGGCAACGCGTTCGATCGCTGATGGGAGCGCAGAGAATCCGAGATCAAATGCCGACACCGTGCCGAGCATCGAAAGACTGATGTTGGTGGGTGACGTTCTCGGCGCAACGACTCGACTCGGTGTGAGCTGGACGTTATCCGGAATGAGGAAGTTATGTTCCGGCGTCATATGGTCGCGGAAATACCTCCATGTCGACCAAGAGATTTCGACGAGATACTCGCGATCTTCTGCTGGCACTTCCACTTGCGTGAGTGGAATCGAATCGCTCAGCTTCTTTGCGATATAGGGCGACGCAAGCCAAAGGAGGTAGAACGGGAAAGTCACTTCGAGTGATTCGGGCCGGATCGCCAGGGTGAGCACCAGCGCGCTAAACGCAATGATGACGCCGGGTCCCATCTCTACGAAGTAGGCTTTGAGGCCGCTGCCAAGCCGACGCTCGGCGTGATACGCGGTCTCCCACTCCAGGAGGTTTTTCTTTGTGACGTAGAGCCGCCAAAGCGTAACTGCGATCGCGTGAATCATCAGGTACGCTTGGTGCGGCAAGAACGAGATGAGCAGCACCGTGCGCTTGGACATCAAGACAAGATCTTTGCCGATGCTGCGGACACGGCTCTTGATCGAGACATTGGCGACGGGACTGAGAAACGCCGAGGCAATGTTGAAGTAGACGGGGAAAGCGATCACGAACACAAACGTTCCGACCCAAAACGGAGCTTTGCCGGGTAGCGCGAGTGTAGTGAGGACGAAGAAGATGACCAGAGCGGGGGGGATGAGGCTCCGCCGCAAGTTGTCGACGAGCTTCCAGCGGCTTAGCTCGCTGAGAGTATTCTTCTCGCGCTTCCCGTCGTGTGTAGGAACGGTCTTCCCGATCCAAGGAAGGATCTGCCAGTCACCACGCACCCAGCGGTGCAGACGCTTCGAGTGAACGTGGTAGCGAGATGGGAAGTCATCGAACAGCTCGATGTCTGACACGAGTGCCGCACGAGCGAAATTCCCCTCAAAGAGATCGTGGCTGAGCAGCGCATTCTCGGGAACTCGCTTTTCAAGTGCGGCGGAGAACGCGCGCACATCGTAAATGCCCTTTCCGATGAACGAGCCCTCGCCGAAGAGATCTTGGTAGACCTCCGAAACGGTCTGAGTATACGGGTCGAGCCCAGATTCCCCGGCGCAAATGCTGGCAAAGAGCGATGCGTTCGCGCTGACGAGGGAAACGCTCATCCGAGGCTGGAGGATACTGTATCCCTCGCT
>JADYYL010000039.1 GCA_020853655.1 Deltaproteobacteria bacterium | reverse complement strand
GCACATAGAATCCTGGTTGATTTTAAGAACGCCGGGAAAAACTTCGCCCTCTAATAATCCGTTCCTCTTTAGGCCGACCAACGAAAACTACTCGGCGCAGCATAGAGTTCGTGACCTTTCCCCCTCCCAGGTAGCCACTTCGAAGTATAAGTTCGAGCAATAGCTGGAGTTGCAAGCGCCGGACATGTTTTTCGGAACAATATCGTCCGGACGACCTCAGGAGTCAGTGTTGAATGGGAGGCTGATCTTGCACTACTCACCACCGATCGCTTCGCTTCCCAGCACAACATTCATTTCGGGACCGCGAATTTCGCACATGTGCCAACGGGGAACCGTTCTCTTTCGCAGTGGCAGACGCTCTCTGGGCAAGATAGCGCGGCACCCGCTAGTAGTGTAGTTGACCCGCTGTTTGTGAATCTGGCTGGCAATGACTTCCGGTTACAAAGTGGTTCGCCAGCGCTCACCGGTGGGATCGATTTCCTGGATCTGAACAACAACGGGTCCGCATCGGATGCAATCGCCCGAGGTGCGTATATCACCGGCAACGAAACCATCGGCCGAACGACCGGCTCCGCGCCAGATACGCTCGCTCCGTCGGCGCCAGGAAGCTTCAGAGTCGCTCCGTAACGGTCACTCAATCGATCTCCGCTCGTAGGTATTGCCGACGCGATGAAACTACCGATTCTTGATTTTGACGAGTTCGGACAACCGCTCCCGCCCATTGGTCCGATGGGACTGTGGTTCTCAGCGATTCTACTCGGACTGACCGGCCTGATCATCTACGGTCTTGCCACCCCACCCTCACTGTCGCTCCGCGCGGTTGCGCTGTGCATCTGTTGTCAAGCACTCAGCAACTGGGTGGTGGGCGGTTTCTTCGCCGCTGCTGAACACTTCGCACGACGGCCGCTAGATGAGCCATTTCGAGCGCCTCCAAGAGCCGATCTTACTGGAGTGCTTGTGTGTAGGATGCTGCGTCCGATACTCATCGGCCCGGTTGATTCGATGGCTCACTGCAGTTTCTTTTTCCTCCCGATAGTGCTGCTCGATGGAGGGATATTTTCGATCATCATCGCGAGTTTCCTCGCCGCGTTGGTGATCAGATCCAAACCGAAGGGCTTCCTAATGACCTTCGTGGGATTCACTTTTTGCGCGCTCGAAGTACTTCCATACGGATTCTGGTCATTCCTGTTCGGAATCGTCGCCATGGAAACTATCGGTGGACTCGTATTGAAGTTGCGAGAGCGTCTCGAGGAGTGACTGTCGAGTATCAAGCACCTCCCGTCGAACAAGCCGATGCAACCGAGGAGACTCCAATTCGCGCGACTCTTCCGGCGTAACCCAGCAGAAGTAAATAAGTAACTGCGCTACGCAGGAGGTTCGAACTGCCGAGCACTATCACTCGTTGCTGTCACGATCTGCACGAACCGGAAACAAAGTTACATTCCACGCAACTTCTTTCTTGAATTTCAGACACTCTCAGGTTACCCTCTCTTCTCCTCATCAACGCATCAACAAGGGAGGCGCGTATGATTGCACCAAGTTCGCAATACAAAACGAGAGCGCTGCTCTCCCTGCGTTTCGCCTAGATAATTCAATACATTTTCTGTGAAACACAGGCGCAGCGCAAACCGCTGAAGCGTGCACTCTAGCGCACTTCGGCCGGTGCGCGAGGTCGATGGCGACGTTCTGTTCGTGCCCGATCGCGCTCACCACAAACGTAAATAGATCTGCTTGAGAGTGTCATGGGCAAGCAATCCCCGTGGATGAATACCCGTGTGCCGAGTGCACCGGAAGGAGAACTCTTCCCGGCAAGTGTCGAAAGAGATTTTCGAGTTTGCAGAATACAGAACCAGCTCGTGCGAGTCTGGGGTGCGGAAGGTCGGCGCGTAAGCTCCGAAGTCATCGCCGCGCTTCGACCCGTCACAAAAGTGCTGCGTTCCGAACTGCCGTATGCCCTCATGCCGGACTTTCACCCGGCAGACTACGGCGTGGTCGGAAGCGTCATTCCGAGTGAGGAGCTCATCGTCCCGGCGTTGATCGGGAGCGATGCCGGCTGCGGCGTGTCCGCACATCGCCTGGGCCGCATTGTGTTGCCTGATCCCTCCGAGCTTCAAGCGCTCTACGAAGCGATTGCGCATCGTGTTCCTGCTGGCTCGAACGAGCACCGCACGCGCCCGCGTGAGGCATCAGATCTGCCACTGTGGGCACGACTCGCCTCACTCCCGTTTGCAAAGAAGTTTGAACTGAGCAAGCTCGAGCGCCAGTTTGGAACGCTCGGTGGAGGAAACCACTTCATCGAACTCGGCCAAGACGAGAACGATGAACTGTGGCTCATGGTGCATACCGGCTCCCGCTTCCTCGGCGGACTGCTCGCCCGGCACTACGGCAAGAAGACACTCGTGCTTGGATCAGATGAAGCCCTCGCGTTCATGCGCGATCAGGAGGTCGTTCTCGACTATGCCGCGGAGAGTCGCCGCGCGATTGCGCGCGCCGTTCTTGCGCTCTTTCCCTCTGTTCTTCATCAGCAGCCGAAACTCGAAGAGTCGATCAACCTCGTTCACAACTTTGTCTCCTTCGAATCGCACGAGGGACGATCAATCGCCGTGCATCGCAAAGGTGCATGCCGCGCGCGAGAGGGAGAGCTCGGCATCATCCCCGGGAGCATGGGAACGTCGTCGTTCATCGTTCGCGGACGGGGCTCATCTGAGAGCTATGCATCGTCGTCTCACGGCGCCGGCCGCGTGCTCGCGCGTGGACAAGCGTTTCGCACACTTCGCCCGAATGATCTCCAGCGAGACATGAAAGGGATCATTTGGTCCGGGAGCGATAAGCTTCGCGACGAGTCCCCTCGTGCGTACAAAGATATCCACCACGTCATGAAGGCGCAGCGCGATCTTGTCGGACAGGTCCATACCCTCCGTCCATTGCTCAGCGTGAAGGGGGAGTGATGGGAAGCAACTGTTATCGAGACCTCCGCCTTGCTGAGATCGTCGCTGACGAACTCGAACTCATTCTCTGTTCCGCCGAGGACACCCGGGTTTCGTCGCTCCATGTCGCGCGGGTGACCCCGGAACCAGGAGGGAAGAAGTTCATCTGCGAACTGGTCTCGGATGCCGAGTCAGATCTCCTTGCACTCCAACACGTTGTCGATCGCGCGAGCTCCTACCTCCGTGATGAACTTGTCGAGGCGTTAAAAGCAAAGAAGGCGCCGACATTTCTGTTCGTCGTCGTTCCTCCACTGGAGGAATATGGCGTGTAAAGGGACCGGCTGCTTTCGTTGCCAGGGGATGTCGCTTCGTGTGTACAAGCACATGGAGAGCCTCGGCTTTGCTCACGCCGAGACGTATTATGAGTGGTGTCGAACAAACGGATTCGAGCCGTCTCCCAACAAGACTCTCGCTCAGTTCCAGGATGAGCATGGCGCTCGCGAACGGGAACGGCAACGGCTCGCCGACTTACTCGCGATCGCCCGGAACCCGACCCGATTGATACGCGCGGCGTGTGCGGGAGAGTTCGGTATCCACGAACTTCCGATGCAGAGCCTTCGGGCGTTCTGCGGAATCATCGGACGCAGTAGCACAGCGCCGTCCTTTCGCGCTTCTCTCGAGGAGCTCCTTCTCTTCGTGCACAAGCGAGCTGACTTTCTGTTCGAAGAGGCTACGTTTGGAAGTACCTCCTCTCCCTACGTGTCTGCGCTCGTCGCGCTGAACAAGTATCGGGAGCTCTGGATTCGCCCACTTTCGGAATGGCGGCCACGTTCCCATAATTCTCGAAAGCAATTCTCCTCTCTTTGTCGCCATCTTCTTGCGAAGTACCCGGTTCCGGAGTTTCTCGATTCCGAGTGGTTTCCTATCCAGCGGTCGCACGAACCGATGTGGTTTGTGCATCTCGGTGCGGGGGGTAGCGTTCGCCAGCTCCCGACGCCGATTCCGATGACGAAGCGGATGGCTGCTCATTTCCTTAGCGCTCCGCCACACTTCTCCATCCCGCACGCCATCCGGTATGGCCAGATTCTCGCGCTTGGGGGAGATCGCCGACTCGTCGAGGCGATCTGCGCCACTCGCCTGGGGTCGTGCTTCAAGAAAGACGATTTCTGGTCGACGGTCATCCGCTTCTTCATCGATCACCCACTCCTCGACCGCGCACACGTGGGCCCAATAATCGACTATCTTCACAACCAACGCTTCCAATCCCAACACAACTTCGTCGCCCCGGGGGTGCGCGAGCGGATAGGTCCACCCCAACCGAATCTCTCCATGCGTGGCCGCACTCCGGAAACACTCCTCCGTCAGGTCGAGCGGTGGCACCGAGAGCTTGGCCGCCGCAACACTCGCTCTGCAGTAACTTCGTGGGCGTCTTCCGGAATTCGTCCGTTCGAGTTCGAGACGGGCAGAAAGGGGAGCTCGCTTCGCATCTGGAAGATCCGTGAGCTTCTCACCTCGGGCGAGCTCGAGACAGAAGGTCGAATGATGCGACACTGTGTCGCGAGCTATGTCCACTTGTGTGAGGGCGGCCGTTCATCGATCTGGACGATGGAGCTCGAAGGATATGAAGGGATCGAGAAGCGTCAGACGATTGAGGTCAACTCACAGAAGGTGATTGTGCAATCCCGCGGGAAGCGAAACGCCCTCCCTGGGCAGGTGGAGGCGGAGATCTTGGAGCGCTGGGCGCAAGTATCGGGATTGAGGATTGCGGCGCTTGGTGTGCGGCGGTGAGTGATTCTCCTCTCAGTCGGGCGTACGTCGCCAAATAAGGCGATACTGCCGACCGACACGGAAGTATCCTCGGGACCGGTTCTCATAGACCGACTGTTCGCCGCTTCGACCTCAGCCCTGCGCCGAAAAGTCCCCCGCTGTGGAGCGAGAAGCCCACTTCATGCGCTAGAATTCTGCGAGTGCGTTTGCTACGCTCCTTCACTTTGTTATCTGAATAAACCGGCTCCTCTGATGTAATCCGCCGAACGCTGTTACTTGCATGCTGCTGACCATCTCCACGACACACTCTCCTGCAACGGACCTCGGATTCCTTCTGCATAAGAATCCCGCGAAGGTGCAGTCTTTCTCGCTCCCCGTAGGTCATGCGCATGTCTTCTACCCGCGCGCCGATGCAGAGCAGTGTACTTTTGCGATGATGATCGAAGTCGACCCGGTTGCGCTTGTGCGCGGTTCCGGAGGGGAACGCTCTGATTTTTCTCTGCGACAGTATGTGAACGATCGCCCCTATGCGGCGTCGTCATTCTTCAGCGTGGCACTTTCGAAGGTCCTGAGCTCGGCGCTGGCAGGAAAGTCATCAACGCACGACGAGCTATCGAATTCCCCGATCCCTCTCGAAGCAACGATCTCCGTTCTACCTTGCCGAGGCGGTGAGAAACTCCTGCACGAGCTGTTTGCGCCACTCGGCTATGAGATCTCCGCTGTTCGCCACACTCTCGATGACACATTTCCCGACTGGGGCGAATCGTCATACTTCACGGTGTCACTGCGCCATTGCATCCCACTGAAGGACTTGCTGACACATCTTTATGTCCTCGTCCCGGTGCTCGATAACGACAAGCACTATTGGGTTGGGTCGGATGAAGTCGACAAGCTACTCCGCCGCGGTGCCGGTTGGCTCGACACCCATCCGGCGCGCGAGATGATCACTTTGCGCTATCTCAAGCATCAGCGGAGTTTGGTGCGCTTTGCTCTCTCTCGCTTGATCCCCGAGGAAGAGGATATTGAGGACGAGGAATCCGAGTCCCTCGCAGAAGAGAAAGTTCCAACACTCCACGAGGAGCGCATCTCCGCAGTGTTCGACCTGCTCAAAGCCAGTGGGGCCTCACGCGTGCTCGATCTCGGCTGCGGCGAGGGACGCCTGCTCAAGCTTCTCCTCAAGGACAAGCAGTTCGAGGAGATTGTCGGAGTGGACGTCTCGATTCGGGCGCTGGAGATCGCCTCTTCCAGACTTCATTTTGAGAAACTTCCGGATAAGGTGAGAAAGCGTATCACGCTCCGCCACGGGTCGCTTTTGTACTGCGATCGAAAGCTAGAAGGTTTTGATGCTGCAGCCGTCGTGGAAGTGATCGAGCATCTCGATCCACCAAGGCTGAACTCCTTCGAACGAACGGTCTTTGAATTCGCGAAGCCGAAGCTCGTCGTCATTACGACGCCGAACGTTGAGTATAACGTCAAGTTCGAGAACCTCGCCGTCGGCAATTTTCGCCATGGGGATCACCGGTTCGAGTGGAGTCGTGCAGAATTTCTCGCCTGGGGAACTGCCGTCGCTGAGCGCTACGGCTATGCACTTGAAGTTCTCCCCCTCGGTCCAGAAGATGAGGTCGTTGGCGCCCCAAGCCAGATGGGGGTGTTTCGGCGATGAAACTCACGCTTCCTGAACTGTCTCTCGTCGTCTTGATCGGCGCCTCGGGCTCCGGCAAGTCGACCTTTGCAAAGCGGCACTTTCGCGCGACTGAGATTCTTTCGTCCGACTACTTCCGCGGCCTCGTCTCCGACGATGAGAACGATCAACTGGCAACCGGCCCAGCGTTCGAGTCGCTACAGTTCATTCTCGGCCAGCGGCTGAAACTGGGGAAGCTCTCGGTCATCGATGCGACCAATGTGCAAGCATCATCCCGAAAGTCTCTCGTGAATATCGCGCGCGAGTACCACTGCATTCCATGTGCGATAGTTCTCAATCTCCCAGACAAGGTGTGTGCGCAGCGCAATAAGCTGCGCGCCGATCGCTCGTTCGGTGAGCACGTCATTCGTGCACATAACCGCGACCTCCGGAAATCCCTTCGCAACTTAAAGTACGAGGGGTTTCGCCATGTCTACGTGCTCGACTCACTCGAGCAGATCGAGGCGGTCACCATTGAGCGTCAGCCGCTGTGGAACAACCGAAAGTCCGAACATGGCCCGTTTGATATTATCGGCGATGTGCACGGCTGCTTCGACGAACTCCGCGAGCTGCTCACCACCCTCGGCTATTCTGTCGAGGACAAAGGTGGCTATCCATTTGGTCGCGGCTACCGGGTCACGCCACCTGCTGGCCGCACTCTCGTGTTTGTCGGCGATCTGGTCGATCGGGGGCCACGCGTCGTCGACGTTCTTCGTCTTGCGATGAGCACCTCGTTTGACGGAGTCGGCCTCTGCGTTCCGGGGAACCACGATGTGAAGTTGGTCCGGAAGCTTTTTGGCAAAGACGTTCGACTCACCCATGGCCTTGGCGCGACCGTTGAACAGCTTGAGCCCGAGACCCAAGAGTTTAAGGACGCAGTTCGCGACTACCTCGACAAACTTGTCAGTCACTACGTGTTTGACGATGGGAAACTGGTCGTCGCTCACGCCGGAATGAAGGAAGAGTATCAGGGGCGAGGGTCAGGAAAGGTGCGCGAGTTTGCTCTGTACGGTGAAACCACGGGCGAGACCGATGAGTTCGGACTCCCCATCCGCTACAACTGGGCGCTTGAGTATCGCGGACAGGCGCTCGTTGTTTACGGCCACACGCCGGTGGTTGATCCTGAGTGGCTCAATCGCACCATCAATGTTGATACCGGTTGCGTGTTCGGCGGCAAACTCACCGCACTTCGGTATCCCGAGCGAGAACTTGTTTCGGTTGCTGCGCACAAAGTCCACTCGGAGCCGATACGGCCGATTGGGAGCGGCTATGGTTCGGCGACCCGCACCCTTCAACAAGAGAATGACGACGCGCTCTACCTCGAGGATGTTCTCGGTAAGCGCTACATCTCCACCCGATTCAAGAACACGGTGACGATTCAAGAAGAGAACGCCACTGCTGCGCTCGAAGTGATGAGCCGCTTCGCGATCGATCCGCGCTGGCTTATCTACCTCCCACCAACGATGTCTCCGAGTGAGACGAGCACGCTGCCGAGTTATCTTGAACATCCGAAGGAGGCTTTCGCATACTACGCCGCGCACGGAGTCGACACAGTCGTATGCGAAGAGAAGCACATGGTCTCTCGTGCGGTCATTGTGCTCGCAAAGGATTCCGACGCCGCTCGCTCGCGCTTCGGCGTCACGGATGGCTCTGTCGGAGCATGCTTCTCCCGCACCGGACGGGCGCTTCTCAACGATCAATCGGTCCAGGCAGCATTGTTTGAACGGCTGATTGCGGCGCTGACTGCGAGTCGCTTCTGGGAGACCCTCAACACGGACTGGGTCTGCCTTGATTGCGAGCTGATGCCCTGGTCGTACAAGGCACAGTCGCTCCTCAAGCAGCAATACGCCGCGGTTGGTGCCGCTGGGACGAGCTCGCTTGAGAGCACCATCGCAGCGCTCAATGCCGCCTTACCGGAACACCCCGACTTGCTTCCGCTGCGCGATGCGACGATGTCTCGGCTTGGCAAAGTAAAACTCTTCGTCGACAGCTATCGTCGCTATTGCTGGCCTGTTGAGTCCATCGACGACATCAAACTCGCTCCTTTCCACATCCTTTCGACCGAAGGTGCGGTTCACTCAGACAAGGATCACGCCTGGCACATGGAGACGATTGCGGGAATCTGCGCACAGGATACTGCGCTCCTTCGCGCCACTCCGTATAAGCGGATTGTTCTCGCAGACTTCGATTCTTGTGAGGAGGGCATAGACTGGTGGACAAAACTCACCGCAAGTGGCGGCGAGGGGATGGTGGTGAAGCCGCTCAACTTTCTGCATCACGATCGACGCGGCATGGTACAGCCAGCCGTGAAGTGTCGGGGGAGTGAGTATCTCCGTATTATCTACGGCCCTGAATACGACATCCCGGAGAACCTCGCGCGCCTACGGAAGCGCGGACTCTCGACGAAACGCTCACTTGCCATTCGAGAGTTCTGCTTAGGACTAGAGGCGCTGCATCGCTTTGTGGAGCGCGAGCCGCTGAGACGGGTGCACGAGTGCGTATTCGGAGTGTTAGCACTCGAGTCTGAAGGCGTGGACCCGCGGCTGTAGCGATTAGCCTAAATTACTCCCGCGACTTTAGACGCCGTTTAGTTGTGGTCGCGCGTT
>JADYYL010000038.1 GCA_020853655.1 Deltaproteobacteria bacterium | reverse complement strand
TTTTGTATTAGCGCGCAGCAAACTTTTAACAACGCACAACGAAGAGACAGAACATGGCAGTCAAGCTTTCACGAGAGGAACAGTACGGGATCATGGCGCTCGTCGATCTCGCTTACAACCTCAACGGCGGTCCGGCCCAAGTTCGCCAGATCGCAAAGCGCCAGCGAATTCCGCAGCGCTTTCTTGAGCAAATTTTCGCTAAGCTCCGACAGGCAGAAGTTGTCGTCGGAAAGCGTGGCCCCCGCGGCGGCTACTCGCTCGCAAAGGACCCTAAGGAAATCCGACTGGAAGAGGTAATGCGCGCTCTTCGCCCCCGCCTCCAAGAGGACACGCGAACTGACGCTCCGGCGCTCGCTGAACTCATCGACAAGGTTTGGTCAGAGATTGAAGGCTCTTTCCAGTCCACGCTGCGCGGCGTCTCGCTCGCCAGCCTCTGCGATCGTGCTCGATCGCTCGGCATTACCGATGCGAGCGAAGTGCTCTCCGCTACGGAGCGCGCAAGCCTGTAATGACGGGCCGCCCTTCTCGGGCGATAAGTTGTGAGTTGTTTGCAAAAGGGAGAGGCAGTGCCTCTCCCTTTTTGCGTTTGGGCCGTCTATTCTTCAGCCCTTTGTGGCTCCCTCTTTCTGGTTGCCCCCCCTTCGGCGATGGCCCTAGACTGAAATACCACTGACGTCGGGACGGTTGTTGAGGTCGCGGTGTCAGGCAGAAGAACGGACAGAGTGCGAGCTGTCCAAACGTCTCATCAGGGCGAACGTTCGTACTCCAAGTTTGTAACAGCGGGACTTCGCTCCGCACCTTAAGCTTCCGTGGCAACTATGCGTTTTCTACCGCCGAGAGTTTTGTCGGCTGCCCCACAGTCTCTCGGCTCTTCGATCGCGGGGTTCGTGCCTCGCGCCTCGGAGGGATTGCA
Organism: Deltaproteobacteria bacterium; assembly: GCA_020853655.1. GTDB lineage: Bacteria > Bdellovibrionota_C > UBA2361 > SZUA-149 > JADYYL01 > JADYYL01. The sequence continues at coordinate 6,808 of JADYYL010000038.1, read as the reverse complement.
GGCCCTCATGTCTATTCGAGGTGCGTGCTTCCTTCTCGGGAAGGCGGCGGCGCTATCCGCCATCGTATTCGCGCTTCTCGCGGGGGAGTCTTTCCGAGAGGCGCGGCAGTTTCGCGTTCCGGAAGTTCGGCTCGAGGCTGATGCGCAGAGCGATGCGGGGAAGGGCGCGGAAACACAGCAGGCCTATAACACCATAGGCACTCGCAATCTCTTCGGTATCAAAGCGGCTGCACCGACCGCGGCGCCAGTCCAGGCAAATACCCAGCAACTGAAGATGCGGCTTGTCGGCACGACGATCGGCCGGGATGGGCCGATCGCGATTATCGAGGATCTCAACAAGAACGAGCAGGAGGTCTTTGAGAGAAACGAATCGCTCTTTGGCCGTGCAAAATTGATCGATATCCTCGCCGACAGCGCGAAACTCGAATACGGGGGCCGTCAGGAGATTCTGTATATCGACGAGGGGACCACAGGTGGTCAGTCTGAGGGCGGCGCGAGTGGTGGCGAAGGAGATGACGAAACGGAGTTTACGGTCGCAGAGTCTGAGCTTGCCGAGTCATTAGCGAACCTTCCCCTCTTGCTCTCCCAAGCGCGTGCAGTCCCCTACTTCCGCAACGGCCAGAGCATCGGCATGCGTCTTTTTGCGATTCGCAAAGACAGTATGTATGAGAAGCTCGGTCTGAAGAATGGTGACATCCTCACCATGGTGAATGACAATAACCTGAGCGATCCCTCTCAGGCGCTCAAAATCTTCGAGCAACTGAAGAGCGAGCGATCCATCAACGTCAAGCTTGAGCGCAACGGTGGGGAAAAGAACCTGCACTATTCGATTCGGTAGCGATTTGCGACGAGAGAAGAAGGCCATATCGAATGTGTCGTCCCCTGAACTCTCAGCGGGAGTTGTCCCCCCATGCCGTGCTCTCTCGATCCCCGGCTCGATCCCCGGCTCGATCTCTGGGCGCGGCCGACAGATCTGGGGCCTCCGGAATCACGGTCTCGCCGTATTCTTTACCGCGGCTCTGACGCTGAGCGCTTTTGTTTCGGATAGTGCCGCCGCCCCGAGCAGCGCGAAGCCCAATGACTTCGGAGCGGAGACGATTGAGGAGGAGACCCCCCTCCCCGTCGACCAGGTCGAAGAGCGCGCGACAAAGGCTCCCGCCGCCATCACGAATGAGACCGTTCGCACACCGCCGACTGATTCTGAACTAGCGGCGCTCCCATCGGGACCTAACGATGAAGTCACGGCGATTCTGAATGTCCGTGATGTTGAAATCGCAGCGCTTGTGAAATCGTTCAGCAAGCTGACTAAGCGAAACTACATTGTCGATTCGAATGTGAAGGGGAAGGTCACGATCCATCTCGCGACCCCGGTGACGATCCCCGATGCGCTGAAAATCCTCGATTCCGTTCTGTTGTTGAAAGGCTTCACGACCGTTCCGGTCGGTGACAACACTTGGAAGGTCATCGTCGCGAAAGACGCGCGGCAAACAACCATTCCAACGATGGCAGGAGAATCGTCCACCACGTCTGACGCTCTCGTCACGCAGCTCATCCGCCTCAGACACGTGAAGGCCCCAGACCTGCAGCAGACGTTGCAACAGTTCATTTCTAAAGAAGGAGTGCTCACAGCGTCGACGTCGACCAACGCACTCATTCTGATTGATTCATCTGCGAATATCGAACGCCTCCGCGAACTCGTCCAACAGCTCGATGTCCCTGCGCTCGATCAAGACATCACGATCATTCCGATGAAATACGCGGAAGCGAAGGACGTCGCCGACAAAATCAACGAGATCCTCGGCCAGCGTGAAGGAGACGGCGCAGGTGGAGGGGCCAATGCGGTTCGCGTCACCCGTCCAGCGGTGCGTCCCGCAGGAGCACCTCCGATTCAGCCAATCAATCCTGCTGGTGGCGCGGCGATGCAGGCCGGCCTCACGACCGGCGGAGAGGATCGACAAGCACTGCCGCTCAAGGTCATCGCCGACGAACGAACGAACTCCATCATCGTCGTCGCTGACCAGGAACTGACATTGAAAGTTCGCGCACTCGCCGAGCAACTGGATAGCGAGATTGACCGCTCTGGCGGACGCTTCTTCGTTTATCGTTTGAAGCACGCCGATGCCGAGGAGCTTGCAGGGATACTTGGGGCCGTGATCTCCGGCTCGGCGAGCGAACGATCGACAGGCTCGCAAACGACGGGAAGCTCGTTGTCGCGTAGTCAGGAGCGAGATCGCGCTCGTGGAGGTCGGGGCAGCCTCGGTCGCGACCGAAGCTTCGGAGGAGCGGGAGGCACAGGAGCCGCGGACCGGGGCACAACCAATCGAGCGACGACGGGTGACATTGTCAGCGCCTCCGGTCGGGTCAACTTCGAAGGGGAAGTTTCCGTCGCTGCCGACCCGTCGACAAATTCGCTCATCGTTAACGCCTCGCGCACTGACTTCCTTCGACTCAAAGAGGTCATTGATCAACTCGATATTAAACGCAGCCAGGTCCTCGTCGAGGCGACCATCCTTGAAGTCTCTCTGACGAAAGACGAGGGAATGGGCATCGAATTTCAAGCGACGGGCGCGACGGATGAAGGCGGAGTGCTCACGCAAACCAACTATGGTGGGCTCACCAACCTTCTTACAAACCCCTCGCGGTTGAATGATTTGACGATTGCCGCGGCAAGCACCTGCTCGCTCACCCTCCCGGGGGGTCTGACGATTCCGTCTCAGGCGTTCTTGATCAGTGCGGTGAGCAGCAATCAAAACGTCAACGTGCTGAGCAGCCCGACGATTTTGACCACCGACAATCAAGAAGCCGAGATTATCGTCGGCGAAAACGTGCCCTTCGTGACGAGCACTTCAACGAACGACACGAATCTCAACAACACATTCAACCAGATCGATCGCCAAGACGTCGGTATCACGCTCCGCATCACTCCACAGATCGGTGTTGGTTCGTTTGTCTCGCTCAAGATCTTCGTGGAAATTTCAAACGTCGTCCCAACGACGAGAAACGACCCGAACGGCCCGACGACCAGCATCCGCACCACAGAAACGAATGTCGAGGTGAAGAGCGGTCAGATGGTCGTCACCGGAGGACTCATCTCGGACAGCATGACCGAGTCGACCCGCGGCGTGCCGTTCTGGAAGGACATTCCCGTACTCGGAAACTTCTTCCGACGTGACGACGAGAATCAGCGTCGCACCAATCTGCTCATCTTCATCACCCCGCGTGTCGTGAGCGATCAGTTCGTCGCGCGCGAAGTGACCATCGAGCGACGCGATGCCGTCGACAAGGAGATTAACCGTCGACAGGTCGAACCCGATCGCCGTGAAGTTCTCCATAGCGATCGAATCGATCGAGTCACAGAACTCGAGGATGCCTCTGAGGGCGAGACACTCCCGACGACGATTACGCCCCCGCGTTCCGGGAGCGGAACTTCGGGGACGATGAACCGCGAAGAACAAGCCGCTCTCGAGCGCACAAAACGCGCATTGGACTCGCTCACCGAAGACGTCCAGATCGAAGAGGGCGGCGCAGGACAGCCACCTCTCGGGCTTCCACCGGAGCGAGCTCAAAAGCGCGCTCGACCGCAGGTATCGCAGAACGGCGATACGATCGACATCACGGTTGCGCCGCGACTCCCATCGGTGCCGGGCGCCGCCCCGAAACAGGAAAGCCCAGCGAAAATGAGAACATCGAGCGCCCCGGCGCCGGCCGCGAGTCGCGGATACGTTGTCCTTCGCGCCCTCGGAGGTTCTGATGGCGGCGTGATCGGACTTGTTGTCCCGGGCGAGCGGGGAACACCGAGTGGCGATTTCTTTCAAATCGGTCGTCGCTACACAGCTTCTGATGCGAAGGGCACCTATATCTGCCTGGGCCGCTACGCTTCGGAGGCAGAGGCGTCCAAGGTACATAGCGAGCTCAGTTCTCCGGACCGGTGGAATACCCTGAGTCCTGAGGAGACGCTGCAACTCGGGAGTGGTTCGTGGGCACCGGCCTAGAGCTGATCACGTTTCTGCCGAGCAGAAACGTGATCAGCTCTAGGTGTCGCACCGATAGGAGCGACCAGAGTGAAAGAGCGGTTCTCCCACAAGAAATTCTACTGTCGCAGAAGGCGTCCCTATGAATTTCTTGCTACACGGTTTTGAGAACCGCTCGAGAGCGACTTTTCGTTACGCGCAGAGATCTTGATCGGTCGACGGTTCCCCCAACATTCGATTTTCGAGCCAGGAAGAAACATTCGTGAGCATCCCACCATCGAGCATTTCGGTTAACGACGATACAGACGGCGAGGCGTTCGACAGCGCCGCCGACATCGCCGTAGCCGATATTCAAGGGCTCTGCCGCAAACTGAATCTCGAATATCGCCCCACGCTCAGTGAAGTCGCTCCTCCTCGCGAACTCGTCTACGGAGAGTTCTCTCGCCTTATTGGCGCGTGGGGCAAACAGCACAAGGTCATCCCGTTTGACGAGCAGAACGGGGCGATCGTCGTTGCGATCGCAAACCCCCTGAACACGTCAGCCGTCGACGTGGTTCGTTATTGCTACCAGAAGCCGATCGAACTCGTCGTGACCCCCGAAGCGGAGATCATCCGCGCGATTAATAGCATCCGCAGCAGCCTCATGTCGGATCGCGGGAGCGCACTCGAAGACGCGGGAGAGGACCAGTCGGAAGAGATCTCGAGTTCCTTGAAGATCGACGTCACCGACGCAGAGGACGACGATGCTCCGATCATCCGTTACGTGAACACGCTAATCTTCCGAGCAGCCAACGAGCGAGCTTCGGATATCCATATCGAGCCGTTCGAAGAGGTGCTGAAGGTTCGGTTCCGCATCGACGGCGTCCTCCACGATGTGGACACCGAATATAAGCAATTTCATCCCGCCATCGTGTCGCGCATCAAGGTTATGGCGAACTTGAATATCGCCGAGAAGCGCCTTCCGCAGGACGGACGCATCGGCATTCGAATCGCAGGACAGGATGTCGACATTCGTGTCTCAACAGTCCCCACACGATACGGAGAGCGCATCGTGATGCGTCTCTTGGATCGGTCAAAGGTCATGCTCGAGCTCTCATCTCTTGGCCTGAGTCCTCGAAATCAAGAGATCGTCAAGAAGCTCATCGTCAGACCCTACGGAATTGTTCTTGTCACCGGACCAACCGGATCTGGTAAAACGACCACCCTCTACGCGTGCCTGGCGTCGATTAACTCGGAAGACAAGAACATCCTCACCGTCGAGGATCCGGTCGAGTACGAACTGCGCGGTGTCGGGCAGATGCAGGTCAACCCGAATATCGATTTCACCTTCGCCAAAGGTTTGCGTTCCATTCTTCGACAAGATCCCGATGTCATCATGGTCGGAGAAATTCGCGACCTCGAAACCGTCGAGGTCGCGATTCAAGCTTCGCTCACGGGTCACTTAGTCTTCTCGACGTTGCACACCAACGACGCGCCCGGTGCCGTCACTCGACTGCTCGACATGGGAGTGGAGCCGTTCCTGATCTCGTCTTCCCTGCTCGCCGTCGCCGCGCAGCGCCTTGTCCGAACGCTCTGTCCAAACTGCAAAGTGCCGCACGAGCTCAGCCGAGAGGAGTGCGATCAACTTGGGCTCGCGGCATCGCATTGGGGCGCCAGTGTTTTCGCGCCGGGACTCGGCGGGTGCAAGACTTGCCAGGGGACGGCGTATTATGGCCGGACCGGCATTCATGAGTTGCTGATTATCGACGATGAGATTCGCACGAAGATCATGCAGCGCGCCGATTCCAATGTGATTCGCGCCTCGGCAACGGACTTCCAAAGTCTCCGCGGCGATGGCGCGTCGAAGATTCTACGAGGCTTCACTTCTATCGAGGAAGTGCTTCGAGTGACTCAGGAAGACGCGGTCGATACTGAATAGGAGCTCCGTTGGCCGTCTTCGAATACACCGCGCTGAACTCATCAGGCCGCAAAACCAAAGGCGTGATCGACGCCGACAGTCAACGTGCGGCGCGCAATAAACTGAAGCAGCAGGGCATCTTTCCGACTTCGCTCGAAGAAACGCGTCAGAAGGTCGCGGCAACTACCGCGGCAGGCTCGATGCTTGAGCAGCTCAGGACGAGACGGGTCAGTGGCGTTCAGGTCGCGATGGCCACTCGTCAGCTTGCGACGCTCGTCGGTTCGGGGATGCCCCTCGTCGACGCGCTCCGGGCGCTGTCCGACCTTGTCGATCATGCTGGCTTCAAGCGGGTCATTGCCGAGGTGTCGGACCGGGTCAACGAGGGGTCTGAGTTGTCGACGGCCATGCGGCACTACCCGAGAATCTTCTCCCGCCTCTATGTCAACATGATTCATTCTGGGCAAGCGAACGGGCGGCTCGATCTCGTTCTCGAACGACTCGCCGATCTCCTCGAATCTCAAGCAGGACTTCGAAGGAAGATCGTGTCCGCTATCACCTACCCCATGCTGATGTTGGTGATCTGCGTTCTCGTCATCATCGTACTTCTGACCTATGTCGTTCCGGAGATTACCCTCATTTTCCGCGAGCGAGGCGCGTTACTCCCCTTGCCAACGCGGATCGTCATCACTCTGAGCGACTTTCTCCGAGACTACATATTGCTCATTCTCGCGGCGGGAGTAGCTGGGAGCCTTGCCCTCGCGCGGTATACGAAGACGGAAAAGGGTCGTGCGTGGTTGGATCGTCTCAGGCTGCGCATTCCGATCTTCGGCCCACTCTCGCTCAAGGTCTCGACGAGTCGGTTTGCGCGGAACCTGGGCACCCTGCTCGCAAGTGATGTGCCTCTGCTTGAGGCCCTCCGGATCGTGAAGAACATCCTCGG
>JADYYL010000037.1 GCA_020853655.1 Deltaproteobacteria bacterium | reverse complement strand
TCAGCGGGAGAACCGTCGCCTCCTCGCGAAGTACGTTCGCGGCTCTCGCGTCTTGAATACGTTTTGTTACAGCGGTGGCTTCTCTGTGTCCGCGGCGAGCGGAGGTGCCTCTTCGGTGCATTCCATTGACGCGTCGGAGGCCGCACTCGAACTCTGCCGCGAAAATATTGCGTTGAATCCGAGTGCGGCAGAGCACGTGGTCACTCGCGGCGAGTGCATGAAGCTCTTGAACGAGCTTGATGCTCGATACGACGTGGTGGTGCTCGATCCTCCGGCATTTGCGAAGCGGCGTGAGTCCGTCGACGGCGCGCTTCGAGGATATGAGAATCTCAATGTCATGGGCCTTCGCCTCTTCGAGGGCGACGGCATATTATTCACCTTCTCATGTTCGCAGATGGTCACGAGAGATGACTTTCGAAAAGCGATCCAGATAGCCGCCGCCCGCGCGGGCAAGCGCGTGCAAGTGCTGCATGAGTTGCATCAGGCCCCGTGCCACCCGGTGAGCATCTTTCATCCGGAAGGCGAATACCTCAAAGGGTTTGTGCTCGCAGTCTCTTCCCGGTGACGCGATGAAGCCGATTGTCATTTCCAGTTTCTATGCGTTTGCTCCGATTGGCTCGGAGGGCGCCGACCGACTCGTGCAAGACATTCGCGTGCGTTGTGAGGAGCATCACGTGCTCGGGCTTTTCATCGTGGCAGGAGAGGGTTGCAACGCGACGTTCTCAGGCTCGGAAAGTGGCGTCTCCGCACTGGAAGAGATGTTCCGTGACCGTCTGTCGCGGGAGATTTTATTCAAACGGAGCTCAAACGATACGGCGCCGTTTCGTAAGCTTGTGATCCGAGTTCGCGACGAGATCGTGACCTCGGGATGTCCCGAGATTCCCATCGCCTCGGGTGCTCAAGCGCTCTCCCCGGCAGAGTGGCACGCGAAGCTTGAGCAAGGGGGCGTCACCGTTCTGGACACACGAAACGATTACGAAGTGGAGATAGGAAAGTTCGAAGGCGCCACTGATCTCGCTATCGAGAACTTCAGCCAGTTCGCGAAAGCGGCAAAGGGACAGCACTTCAACTCGTCAGAACCAATATTGATGTATTGCACCGGAGGGGTCCGATGTGAGAAAGCCCTTCCCATCCTCGAAGGTCTGGGATTCAACAACGTCTTTCAACTCGAGGGTGGAATTCTCAATTACCTCGAGCAGTTTCCTGACGGGTACTACGAAGGCGAGTGTTTTGTCTTCGACGACCGCGTTGCCGTTGACCGTTATCTACAGCCAACGACACGTTGGGCGCTTTGCCCGCTCTGCGGGAACCCCGCGAATGAGCCTGTGCCCTGCGGAGTGTGTGGTCAGGCGGCCAAGGTATGCGCCGATTGCCGAGCGGGCGGAACGCAGTTCTGCTCACTCGGGTGCCGAGGGGCTGCGCGCCGGCAAGAATCCGGTGGATAGGAAGAGGACTCCGTTCGACAGAGAGCATTCAATAGAATCATGACATTGGTCCGTGCGCGAGGAGAGCTATGGCGAAGTGGTTGGTGAAAAGTGAAGTCGAAGATTACAGCATTGATGATCTCGCTGCAGACAAGCGCACCCTGTGGACCGGCGTTCGAAACTACCTCGCGCGCAATTACTTGCGTGAGATGGCTCCGGGGGATGAAGTCTTTTACTACCACTCCAATGCTCAGCCTCCCGGGATCGCTGGCGTTGCGAAAGTAACGAAGCGTGCGGTACCCGACCCGACCCAGTTTGATAAGCTCAGTGACTACTACGAGAAGCGAGCCACCCAGGAGAATCCGGTGTGGTCGAGCCCGGAAATCGCCTTCGTGAAGAAGTTCCCCCGACTGATCTCGCGGGCCGAGCTTCTCGATGATGCTCGATTTGAAGGAATGATGATTCTCCAGGTTGGGTCGCGTCTGAGTGTTACACCCGTGAGTGATACGCACTTCAACAGTGTGCTGAAGCTCGCCTCTGGCGCTGCCGTGGAGATCGCAAAGACTCCGCGTCGACGAAATCAGGTATCGCGGAAGTCGGCATCTCGGTCAGCGCCCAACCGCTAAACACTCCTGTCCTCCACTGGCGTTCCCCCTCAGGTGTCGTGCCGTGAGACGCGTGATCGCCTCACGCACCATTCCGGGCGCGAAAGGCTTTTCGATCCATTCGACGAGTGGGGAGCGAGGCGTGTCTCGTCGAGTCGCAGGGGCGCACGAACCGGTGAGCACGATCATTGGGAGAGTCCCCGCGACGTCTGCTTCTCTGAGAAAAGTTTCAATATCCCCATCGGGAAGATAGCGATCCGCGATGATGAACGTCGGTCGGTTGAGCCTGAGCTCTCGCCGCGCCGCGTCAAGCGAAGTGGCCCGACGAAGGCTCCGCGCCACGCCGTGCACCTCTCGTTCGAGGACCCGCATGAAAGCGAGATCGTCTTCAATGAGTAAAAGGGAACTGAGCATTGGAGGGGGATCGTTAGCGTCAACCTGCTCCGATCGTCGCATGCCCAACGTTAAGTGCGATCCTGTCGGTGCTCCGGGGCGATACAGAATGTATCCACCCCAAGACTCCGCGAAGATCCGCGTGAGGTAAAGACCAACTCCTCCGTCAAGCCGATCCGAGGTCCAGCGTTCGAACAGCTCAGAGCGGAGATGTGACGGAACACCACAGCCCGTATCGATCACGTGGATGTCGACGCGATCTGCGGTGGTTGTGTAGCTGAGTTCGACGCTGCCCATGTTCGTTGCTCGTACCGCGTTACTCAAAAGGTTCATGAGCGCGCGGGTCAACAAACGGGGGTGGGAGTCGACGAGGAGGGGTGGAGGGGGTGCGGCATTGAACTGAAGATTCTTCTCCGCGCATGCTCGATGAAAGATCTGAAGCACCGGGCGGATGACTCCCTCGAGGTCTGTCGGCAACGACGTCATGGATGGACCGTCGTGTTCATGGCGAACGATAGCGAATAGATCATCGAGGAGTGAGACCT
>JADYYL010000036.1 GCA_020853655.1 Deltaproteobacteria bacterium | reverse complement strand
GGATGAGTTCGGCTGCTCGACAAGCGAACCAGGAAACGTTCATTCGCGAGGAAGGCGTCATCGTTGTCGCAACGATTGCTTTCGGCATGGGGATCGACAAGCCGAATGTGCGCTTCGTCGCACATCTCGATCTTCCGAAGAGCATTGAGGCCTACTATCAAGAGACCGGTCGTGCTGGTCGGGACGGATTGCCTTCGACCGCGTGGCTTGCCTACGGCCTGAGCGACATCGTGGTCATGCGTCAAATGATCGAATCATCCGACTCCGACGAATCGCGAAAGCGGGTGGAAAGAAATAAGCTCCTCGAACTTCTCGCCTTCGCTGATTCGGCGGATTGCCGACGACACATCCTGCTTCGCCATTTTGGAGAGGAGCCTCCCCTCACCTGCGCGAACTGCGACAATTGCCTCAATCCGCCAAATGTATGGGATGGAACAGTCGCGGCGCAGAAGGCGCTCTCCTGCGTCTATCGAACGGGGCAAAGATTCGGCGCGCTTCATCTCGCAGATGTTTTGATTGGCGCAGAGTCCGAGAAGATCAAGAAGTTCCAACACGACAAACTGAGTGTGTTTGGAATCGGGAAGGAACTTTCGACTGAGCAATGGGCTTCCGTATTTCGACAGCTCGCAGCATCCGGATATCTTGAAACGGATGTCGAAGGCTACAGCTCCTTCTCCCTCGCCCCGCGTGCGCATGAACTCCTTCAGGGGAAAGCGAAAGTATTCTTTCGAGACGAGATTCGCCTTGTGCTTCCACGCGGGAAAGGGGGGAAACCATCCGGCAGTCGTCCGTCAGCGAGCCTACCCTCCGGGGTCGACAAGACCCTCCTGGATCGCCTGAAGCAGAAGCGCCTGACCCTCGCCAAGGCCCAGAATCTTCCGCCATACATTATCTTCCACGACAAGACCCTTCTCGAGATGGCAAGCGTGAAACCGCGATCACTCGATGAACTCTCGAGAATCTCCGGTGTTGGTGAGCACAAGCTGGCTCGGTATGGCTCCGCCTTTCTCGAGATACTACTCGACGAAAACGCAGCACTTTGAACGATCGACAACCCCGACAGAGCAATTGTCTCTCGAGCAGATGTGTACCATTTCCGAAGACTGCATGATTCACCTCCTTCGCCACTTATGCCTCGCATTTTTGGCACAGTTTTCAATCTACGGGATCGCGTAGGCGGCAGAGATTGGTTCTGAAGGTTGAAGAGCGTTGCGAGATTCTCTCCAAACTATTCAAGGAAACAGAGTAACGGAGTCGAAGCAGCGTGAACCGGTGAGTTCGGAGAGAACAAAGTGCGTTCTCTCCGAGAGAGGGGAAACCTGTACCACTAGTGCGTCCAGAGCGGCTTGAGGGGCGGCAGCACGATCCGCACAAGACCGCTCCTTCGATGCGGTGCGCTCTGCAGCCTGATGAGGGCGCTGTCGATCACTTGCCAGAAGTAGCGGCCCGGGACGCGACCACGAAGCGCCTCGATTTTGACTGAGAGCTCCTCTCTCAGTTCATCCGGAGCATCGAGGTAGAACGGGTGCCCGTGCATGGCGAGGAGATCCTTGAGCCAGTCCAACCCTTCCACGAACTCCGCGACACTTCGTTCATTTGTGCGGCCGGACTCCGCAAGGAAGCGCCGCACCTCAAGAGTCCTCGCCGCCTTGGTGACCGCGAGATATTGGGCCGTCATCCATTCGAGATAGAGGTCCTCCAGTTCCCGCGCACCGTTATATGGCGGCAAGGGAACAGCAAGTTCTGCTGCCGCGTGAATCAGATGCGCCGCCGCGAGAACGGGAGTCTTGAGCGCCTGAAGCGTGATGTCGATCCGCTGCTCGGCGGCGTGCACGCTGGTCAGTGCCTTCGCTGGAAAAGGAATGTAGACCGTCGGCCGGATGGTGCATGCGGCGAGGCGGTCGGCCTCCTCGCGGAAACCAGCATCCGTCAACGCCCCCCCCGCGAGGTTGCGGGTACGATCGATAGCCAACTGAGTTGCTTGCTTCACGGCACACCCCCATGGAGGAATAAGCGCAGCCGCGGTCAAACAGCACGAAAACCTACGACGCTGCTCGACCACGTGTGTTGAACACTTGGTCTCGCAAACAACTCTACCCGGAGCACGAACGAATATACCGTAGCAGTTTTTCCGTCGGAGGGAATAGAAGTGATAAAAATTGCCCGGCGCGACTAAAAGTGACGCGGTCTCGGACTCAAATCGCTTGCCTTTCCGCGGTACTCAACACGCCGCTTGAAAGAATCGGTCGGAAAGATCAAGCGCTCCCGAGGTCGTTCGGCATTGAAGCCACAGATCCGTTCGATATTGCGCTGAAACTCTCCTGCCCAGACAAGTCGTTCCCGAACTCCTACTCTGCGCCTTTCGCTGGCGCGAATGACGCTTCGATCACAAACCGACCAGCACTCGTATCAAACGGGAGAACGACGACTGGTGCTTTTGAGAGCTGCGAGAGTTCGATGTTTTGTCCGGTGATCATCATCGGGGTCGCCATCTCGAAGACGTACCCAAGTTCACCGAGCTGGGTTTTTGCTCCGCCGGTGATCATATTCGTGAGCTCGCCGACCGCGTCGACGACATCGGCAGAGATCGTTTCGAACTGCTCCATGAGCATGTTGCTGACGATCTCCAAGATGCACGGCTGGTCGAAACTCAAGATGACGTTTCCAGTAACCTTGTTGCCTGCCATCCCGATGACACCTGAGACGACGCCCCATGTAGAACGCGATTCTTTCAAGTATGCCTTTCCGACTTTTGGTGTCACCCGCGCCATGGTCTGCAAGACATTCAGTGACGAGGACACAAAGGGATTGATGAAATCTGCTTTGAGGAGTGCGGTTTCGGTGGGCATGGGGCATCCGGCGAGAGAAAGTTAGGTGTATAGAAATCGTTCAAACGAGCCCGGGACTTGAGTCCAAAGCCACGGGGGCGAAACTGTTGGGTTTAACGAACGGAGCAAAGGCGCATTGGCCGGGGGCCCAGACCTTTTGCAGCGATGCGTGGACGCCCTCAGAGCCCGAGGAGTAGAAAATGCGGGCATTCGATGAAACCTAGAGTGACGTCGCCCCGAGGTCTCATATCGCGACACGTTCTGCTCGAAGCCGCTTCCCGCTAGTAGCAGTGGCAGGCGTCCCCCGCCCGCTTCCCGCAACGATATCCGAACACCTGTTGTCCATTCGGAAATCGACCCGTGCAACATCGATTGCAGTTCGCCGGCTCCACATCTCGCGGCATTCGACACACGGGAAGGAACTCCGGTAAGAAACTCCAGCTGCGCGCTACGTAGCCGCACGCGCCACCATTCAGGGAACAAGTCGGGACGGTGGTCGTCGTTGGCCGTCTCGTCGTTGTTGTTGTCGGGCGCCGAGTGGTCGTCGTTGTCGTGGTGACCCGCCTCGTGGTTGTTGTCGTCGCTACGCGCGGCGTCGGCATCGGAGGCGGAGGGAGCGGCGGAATGAAGAGCGGTGTCGGGCGCGGAGTCCAGACGGAGACAGGAGGATCTTCTTCGCGACCTCCCCCCTCAGCACGATAGGCATACTGGGCGACCATCTGCGGCTCGCATCCACTGCTCCCACGCCTTAACGTGTCTATCGAGCTCTGGGCTTCGCCATACTGGCAGTTCACGGACCGGCCAAGCGTCCGAATTGCGACCAGAGCGACGATCGCAATCAAAACGACGACGATGATGACCTCGGACAGGGCCTGTCCGGCGGATGCGCGCTTTTGGCTCAATCGATTTACTGCTCAAGGGGTCGAGAATCCTGTGCCGCTCCCCCCATCTAATCGATCCTGTGAGTCCCGACAATCGCCTCGGCCGGAGCGCCGTATTCACTACTAAAAGGACACGGATTACGTGCCCAAATGACGAATCGGTCACCGCTCCGTGACTATCCAAACTTCACTCGCGCTGCGCGATAACGGACGGACAACTTTACTCAAACTGTTGAGAGCTAGAACGACTCACCACAGGCCGAAGCACCTCTTCGCCCGAACTCGCGGGTGTCGAGTCGTCTCATGCTTGTTCACGCTCCTTATGGCGATACACGCTCTCGCCCTCCCAGCTTCGTCCGAGCCGGAGACCTCCGAATACAAGTTGAAGGTCGCGTATCTTTACAACTTCCTTGGCCTCATCGAACCGTCCCCACTTCTCAAGCCCTCCGACGCAGAACACTTCACGCTCTGTGTGATCGGTGGACCTAACCTTCGAGCGCAGTTTGCGGGGCTCGACAGCGAACCGCTCCAAGCAAAGACGATCCGGATCACACACGTAGAACCTCAGGGCACATTGCCGCCGTGCGACGCGATCTTTGCGTCAGCTTCCGCCGGAGATACGTCCGAGAAACTTCTTCAGTCTCTCAAGGGTCGCGGAGTGCTCACCATTGGGGAGTCTGACCATTTCTGCGCCGAGGGCGGCATCATCAATTTCTTCTTCGAAGAACGAAAATTAAGATTCGAAATTAACCTCACGCGAGCGCGCGAGGAGCAGATTCGCATTTCGGCGAAGCTGCTGAAGCACGCGCGAACGATTGAGTAGGAGCGAATGGTCGCTATGAACAACACAACCTTTGCACTGGGCGTCGGCGCGTCGCCAGCACGCAGACCAGGGGCGTGGTCGATGGCCGCTGCGCTGCTCCTCAGCGTGAGCATTCTCTCGACGAGCACACGCGCTGTCGCGGAGGAATCCGAGAACAATCTCATTGGGAAGTCGCTGGATGAGTTGATGGAGATGGAGGTCTCCGTAACGTCGAAATCCAAGCTCTCCATCCGAGAGGCCCCAGGGATCGTCAGCGTCTTAACGCGCGACCAGATCGAGAACTCGGGAGCGTGGGATCTGCTCGAACTTCTTCGCCTCCTTCCAGGCATTCAGTTCGGAGTCGACGTTCAAGGAGTGACCGGCATCAGCGTTCGGGGACTGTGGGGGCACGAAGGAAAGGTTCTGCTGATCTGGAACGGGCACGAGATGAACGAGCTCGCATACTCAACGACCCAGTTCGGCGGTCACTTCCCTATCGACGAGATTGAACGGATTGAAGTGATCCGTGGTCCAGGATCGGTACTCTACGGCGGATTCGCAGAACTCGCGGTCATCAACATCGTCACCCGCGACGCGGAGTCGCTCAACGGGGGCTACGCCTCAGGTGCGCTCGGGCAAACCGCAGACACCTCTTCTCGTCGCTACGCGAACCTCGCCGCGGGTCAAAAGGTCGGCGATCTGAGCATCAAGAGCTCTGCATTCGAGGGGCGCAGCGTGCGCGGCGACGGTGACTATACGGATGTGTTCGGCACTCAATTCCCACTCGACGAAAACAACACGATGAAGCCGAGTATGTACTCCGTAGACCTCGGCTACAAAGGGTTCGAGGCACGCTTCCTCGCGGACCGTTACTTCACCCACCATCGAGACGGGTATGTTGAGGCGCTCTCGGATCAGGTGAGCACCAGCTTCGATAGCTACCATGGACTCCTGCAATATCAGACGAACCCATCCGAAGCCCTCACACTGAATGCGCGCATGACGTACAAGCGACAGACACCGTGGGAAGAGGATTCACTGCCGACGGGTGAGAACAGCTCATACGATAGAACCATCGAGCGCTACCGGAGCCAGGTCTCCGGTGAGTACCGCGTCGATGATATCTGGTCTGGTCTCTTCGGCGTCGACTACACGTTCGACCGAGCGACGGATAATCTTGGAACGGCCTTCTCGAACGGAAGGGACTCGGTGAGCTACTGGAACTATGCTCCATTCACCGAGATCGAGGGACGCTTTGACTGGGCGGTTGTTCGCGCCGGCGTTCGCTACGACGAGCACGAACAGTTCGGAAGCAACGTCGTTCCGCGACTCGCCATCACAAAATCGTATGAGCAGTGGAACTTCAAGCTCCTCGCAAGCTCCGCGTATCGCACGCCTGGGATAGAAAATATCAACCGAAACGAATCCGCAATCGAGAGCGGCTTCCCGGTCGACGAAATCGAAGCTGAACAAACCACCGTGTATGAGTTAGAAACCGGATACAAACTCACCGACTCCACCTACGCGAGCCTGAACCTTTTCAACATGCAGATCGAGAAGCCGATCACCTACTTCTTCGACGATGCGACAGAGCTCGAGGGCTATCAGAATGCTGGGCAAATCGGTACACAGGGAGCAGAGCTGAGTTTTCAGTGGCTCAACAACTGGGGGCGCGTCGATCTCACCTATTCGTTCTTCACTAAGTCCAACACCGACGCCGATACTTTTGAGGTGCCTGGCCATTCTTCCACGCTCCTCGGATTCGCTCAGCATAAGTTTACGGGCCTGGCGAACATCAAGCTCTCTGAGCAGCTCGCATTCAATCCGTCGTTCACCGTGCTTGGTGATCGCTACGGCTTCTCGCGAGTTGACTCTGAAGGGAATCTCGTCCTCGAACGCTTCGACCCTTCGTTCCTCATCAACACCGCCATCGGGTATCGCCCCGAAAGCTTCACACGGCTGCGGATCGACCTCGGCATCTCAAATCTCCTGAACGAAGATCAACCGTTTCTCCAGCCCTATGCGAACTCACATGCGCCTCTCGGAGGCTTGGGACGGGAGTATTGGCTCAAGGCGACCCTCCAATTCTAGAGCGGTTCTTGAAACCGTGTAGCAAGAAATTCATAGGGACGCCTTCGGCGACAGAAGAATTTCTTAAGAGAGAACCGCTCTTTATCTCTGGTCGCACCTCTCGGTGCGACCCCTAGAGCTGTCAG
>JADYYL010000035.1 GCA_020853655.1 Deltaproteobacteria bacterium | reverse complement strand
CGGCGATCGTTCCGATTCAGAAATTCGCAATCGTTCGGGTCGAACGAGAGACTCCTCTCAGCGTCGACGCTTCAAAGATGAAATCCCGAAAGCGGAGTTGAGACGGCGAAGGCGGGCGCCCGAGGCCCACAGCGCGTCGCTTCCTATTTGAAGTTCTCCTCGCCTAGTTTCATTCTCTGCGCCCAATAGTGATCGACCGATCGTGGCCGGCGTCTCAGCCATCGTGAAAGAATCTTCGCTACGCCAGGTGCCTCGGCTTGGGGCAGCGCGAAAGGGCGTTCAAACCCGAGGCGCTCCGAGCGCAATGTCGCGGTAAGACCGTGGACGAGCGTTGATCTCTTACATCGAACCATAAAATACACGCCTGTAATTTACGGTCCCCCGTGAAATACGCGCGTGATGAGGGGAATGACTATCAGTTCCCTTTAACGCACCGCCCAAAACTCACCCCATCTGAGAGCGGCCCTTACGTTTCTGTACCCGCTTCGCACTCTCACTAATCTCCGGGATCTCCACGTCCGAGCAAAGAAGGGAGGCGTGAGCCTCGAGTGCGGTGATACACTTACACCGACCTTTCCGAGTAACTCCCTTTAAATGCGCGAAGGGGGGGACTGCTCGGTTCGCCCTGAAAAACGTTCCGAAGCATCTTATTCCCGCATCAAACAGAGTGTCGCCTTAGGCTCTCTCTCCACGAGTGATTCCGATGATTCTCAAACCGCTCGCCCTCGTCGCCGCGGCACTTTGTGCATCGATTCTCTTACCGTGTACGTCACGAGCTGTTCCACCGTCTGCCCCTGTGATCCATTCGCCAGAGAACGGATATCGCACGGGATACGGATACGCGGAGGTATCGCTCGAGTGGGACCAGAGCTTCTTCATCGCGTGTGATGTCAATGGACAACCCTTCTTCCGGTTCTCAACTTTCAACTTCCCGCTCCCGCAGCCCTATCCAATCACAATCGGGCTGCCCACCGTCGGCGTCAATCGCATCACTTTCTACTCGATTGACGAGACAACCCTCGAAGAGAGTCAACGCGCGGAGCTGACTATCGAACGTGTCGAAGGTACGGACACCGATCTCGACGGTGTCCCCGATTTTAACGACAGCTGCCCCCTGTTCAGTAACCCAATGCAGATCGGACAGTGTCTCGCGCCGCCGCGAGTCCGTCGGGGAGCAACTTTGGACTACGACAACGACGGAGTATCCAATTTTACAAAACTCTCTGCATTCCGGCGTACGAACCTTTTTGAGCGCCCGGTCGGTGAGTTTGGCCAAGCGATCACTCTCGGCAATCGATCATCTAAGCCGATTACCGGTGATTTCAACGGCGATGGCACAAGTGACTACGGAGTCATCGATGTGCAAGCGGGCGGTGCCAAGTGGACTGCCCAGTTGAACGATCGCATCCGACGCGAAGAGATCTTTGGCGCACTCGGAGATACCTTTCTATCGGGCTGCAACTTCAATCTCGAACCTGCGACTGACATCGCCTATCTTCGTGATCGCGTTCTCTATGCGAAGAAGATGAAGCAGAAGGGACTCACGACCATTCCGCTCCTTCGTTACAGAAGTATCGAGCTTCTGAGCTGCATCGATCTCAACGGCGACGGTATTGATGAGGTGGTCATCAAAGCTTCTCGCGGTCGCCGAACACCTCGGCGAATCGTGGTCGTGAACCGTGCCGGAACTGAAGTCGTGAGCATGCCCTCCGAAGGCGTCCTCCAGGCCTTCGCCGCGGATTGGGAGGGGGACGGTGGTTTTGAACTGGCGCTCCATTCGCAGAACGCCGATGGCTCAGAGCGCCTGTCCTTCTACGATCAAAACACTCTTGATCGGATCGGATTCCATGATTTCCCCGCGACGATACAGCTCATGCAAGTTCGCGAGCGGGTTGTGTATCCAGTCAATGCGATACTTTCCGCATTTACATGGCTCCGCGAAGAGGGAGGCGATTTCGTCTTCTGGTCGCCGAGCATTGTCCAATTTGACTCCTTCAATCGCACGACGCTGCAGGACGAGAGTGACTCGCGAGTGTTGCCGGCTATATCGGTGTATTCAACCAAGCGACAGCGCTGATGATGGACGGACGGTGACGGAGCCCGAAGCGTCGGCAAAGCCCAAACAATTCCGCTTACGCACAGGCACTCGGGAGCGCTAAAGATCGGCTAAGTGCTTCGAGTATCGAGAGTTTTGAAACATAGAGACGGCTCCATCTGTGACGATTGAAATGCACTCCCTACGCATATTTTCGACGTAAAGTGCGGGGGGCGTTTCATCGCCTAGCGCTGTGACATCGCGAAGCTTAATCGTCGGATAGTTCTCGCGTGAGACGCCGAACGAAAAGTGAATGGGGCGTAAGCCGCCTATCGAAAAGATGCCTCGTACACGTCGTTTCGTCTGGAACGAAAGCGCGCACGAATTGCACTAGCAGCGATAAGCTCCGGGCGTTTTGAAGGATTTACTTCGCTGACCAATCTTCTTTTCGAGCGGAAAACTGCCCAGTATCAAAACTGCCCAGTGTCCTCTGAGGAAATGTGCGGAAATGTGCGAGCGGACCGACTATCGCCTCAACGCGTCCAGGATCTTCTTCTCCGCTTCCGGCGAGTAGTGATCGATGAACTTTCCGCGCGGCGTGAGGTAGCCTTTCTTCCATTCCGGATGCTGAGCGACTTGCTCCGCGAGCAACTGCTCAACGAGCTCCGCGTTTCGGCCTTGTTCCTTCCGAATTTCACTCAGCGTCTTCCAGCCGTCGGGACGAAGGACTGCGTCTTTGAGATCTTCTCTGAGGATCTTCTGTAGCTCCGGCGCATAGTGTTCGACTACCCGGCCTGAAGTATTTTCGTAATTCTTGAACCACTCCGGATGAGCGGCGCGATGTGCCTCTGCCGCACCGATGACGACGAAGTACGTCTGTCCAAATTCTCGAGAAAACGTGAAGCCGGTCGTCCATCCCACCGGAGCACTGGCCGGGCGGGCGTCTAGCTCTTCGCGCAGGAGTTTCTGCAGCTCGGGCGAATAGCTTGACGCCGGCACTCCATCGGAACTGCGCGCGGTCTTTTCCCACTCCGGATGCGCCTTGATATGCGGGGCGGCAAGCTTTGATACTAATTCCCGGT
>JADYYL010000034.1 GCA_020853655.1 Deltaproteobacteria bacterium | reverse complement strand
ATCGCTGGCCGTCCGGCCCGGTTTCAAAGGTGTAGCTGGCACCACCGCTCTTGTAGGGTCCGAGCGCAGAAAGGTGTGCTTGCTCATGGGCGCGAACTTCGCGGTCTCGCGCCTTCAGTTTTCGAACTTGCTCTTGCTCCGCCTTCTCTCGGTTCTTCTCCTCCGTGCTTTTGCCTTGATCGGTCGAGGTGGTCGCGGAGCCAGTCTGGCGCTCACCCGAACTCTCTTCCGTGGTGGGGGCGGGTTTTGATTCTTGTTGCTGTCCGGAGATTTTGTAGTAGGCCGCATCTTGCGAGTCGCTCGCGTTCGGATCGGATGCGGGTCCACGCACGGAAGAGTCCACGCTCGTAGGAAGCGGAGAACTCGACACGGACGAAGGTGTCGCCGAGGGCGCGGTCGATATCGCGGAGAGTTCCATCAGATGACGACTTATTGCACGTCGAGGGACATGCGCTACGGTTCCACTACGTCATCCGTGATGGGGTTCGATCGTCCACAATCGTCACCGACCCACTCGGTGCCCCAATACTGTATTTATCGTGCGTTTTCTGGCGGAGCTTGAGGGAGCTATGGACTCGAAATGCTTCAGTTCGTCAGGACGTTGGCTGGCTTTCTGTCGGCAATGCGAAAGGGGGTCCGATCTGAAATCGGCAAAAACCAAAAATCGAGGGCGTCTGACAATTCCGCGAAGCGACTCAAGATGTGCGCCGCTCGAGCGCAAGTCGTGATCGGAGCGCCGAAACCTATTCTATTTCTACAAAGTTGGGGCCCCCGGATGGGGACATCGTCAGAGGTTCTTTAGTGGACCCACGGAAGATCTCGTTGGAGCGACGAGAGCATGAACGAGACGCTTATTCCCGGAGGTGCGACAACGACGCCGCCTTTCGCCTGAGTGGCGATATCCGCGAGCACTGCGGGCTCTTCGTTCTTCTCGAAGACGAACTCTCGGATTTCGTCGTTCCCGAAAACATTGCTGTTGTCTGCAAGTTCTTTCGGATCCGACGCCAGTATCACCAGCCGATGGCCTTTGATGTCCACCGCGCTCGGAGAATTGTGCGTAAAGGGAACGTAGTATCGAGTCATGAGTGATCGTTAACCACGGCTCGAAGCCAATACAAGGAAATTCGAGGTTCCGACATCTTCTCAGTGCGGATTTCCGAGCTCTCCGCCCCTTTTAATCGCTGCCAATACCGTAAAACCGGCTTTCCCCGTACTCCCGTAACGTTCTCGGTCTTTGCCGCATCGAATGCAGGATGGGTGCAAAGGGGAGGCTTAAAGTTTTCCGGCGATCCTGACGTGTTACCTAAGACGAAGGGTGCTGCCGCTTTTCGCGTGTGTTTCGCGCGCGAGGTGAGAGTCGTTCGAGGAACATGCTATACGTTCTCTTCTCGTGTGCTTCTGTTCGCGGTTGAGATGAGCGCGTTGTCGCAGATCGAAACGACGGATTCCGAGGGACCCTCCGACCATACCGTCGCGCATCTGCGCATGAGACGCGGTGATGGTTCGTTGCTCCGCTCGCTCGATGGCGGCCGGTACGCCAAGCGAGCGTCCGAGTCGTAGGACACGATTGGAGCGACAGGTTTTGAACGCTCCTTGCGAGAGGTTTTCATGTTAGGGGAATCGATGGGTTATCAGGGCTTACGCAGCAGTGCTCCGCGCGAGGATGCTCCAGCAGCGATTACCGATGTCGGTTGCGAGCGCGAAATCAACGAAGATCGCTACGCTGTGCTCGAAAGCAATGCCGGCCGCATGTGGGTCGTTTGTGACGGCATGGGTGGAGTGCAAGGCGGCGAGCTCGCAGCCCAGCTCGCCCTCGATGCGATGCGTCGTGGACTCGAGTCGCGGACATTCAACACACCGGAAGAAGCGCTTTTCGGGGCCATCGAAGAGGCGAACCGTCGAATCGTTCTGCGTAAGCAAAACCCTCAGTTCGGCGGGATGGGAACGACCGTTGTCGCCGCGATCGAATATGCCGGCGAGGTCGTCATCGGGTCCGCGGGCGACTCGCGCGCATATCTTGTGCGCGCCGGCGAGATTCAGCAGCTCACAACGGACCATACTTACGTCCAAGATTTGGTGGAGCGAGGAATGATCAGTGCGCAAGAAGCGCTGACACATCCGCAAGCACACGTCCTCACCAGATGCCTGGGTGCGGAACCTCGCCTGGACATGGATACCACTCGATTTTGGATTTGGGATACCGCGGCGGGAGAGGTAAACGACCGGCTCGTTCTCTGTAGCGACGGCCTATACAGCCACGTGAGTGATGAAGAGATTGCATCGATCATTTCCAATAATTCGCCGCAGGACGCGTGCGTGAAATTAGTCGAAGCGGCGAAGAAGGAAGGTGGGTACGACAACATCACGGTCGCAGTCTTGCCGATTCATGGGCAGCTTCGAGAAGAAGCTCCTCCTGAGCCGCAGCGGGCAGCGCGAGTAGCCGCGGTGTCTCAAGGATCTCAAGCAAAGGCAGCGCGCGTGCCCTGGTCGCGCCAGCTTATGATTATGTTTTTTCTGGCCATCATCGGCGCGGTAGTGACGACACTACTCGTTCTTTGGCAGGCGAGTGCGGGGTGACGTCGAGATAGTTCGCGGCAGGGTGCCGTGGCCGTCGGTTCGAGAGTAAGTTTCGGTTTCGTATGGAGATGCAGCCATGAGTGAAGAAAGAAAGAGAGATTCTGGTCGGTTTGCTCGCGATGTTGATGCGCAGGATGGGGATGCGGCTCGAGGAGGTGTTGCGTCGCGTGCGCGGAATCGAACCGTGCTGCTGACTCCCGAGACGATTGGGCAAGTTCGAGCCTCCCTCGCCGTTGAGGAAGAAGTCGAGCCGTCACCCGATCCCGTTACTGATTTGCTTCCGCCGGTCTCCACCGGCTGGGATTATCCTGATAACGGCGCTCCGCGCGTTGTCGGTCGGGAAGAGCACGACGCAGCCCCGGCTGCTGCGGCACCGGCTGAGGACGGAGCGGAAGAAGTTCGCTCGGGATTTGATCGCAACTCGCGCGGAGGATTTAATCGGCCCGGTCTTGGACAGTTTGGGCGTCCTCTCCGAGATGCGCCATCCGCTCCAGTCGCCGCGCCGAAAGGCTCGCGTACTCCGACGAGCAGTGAGAAGCGTCCGCCGCGTTCCTCGGGCTTCGAGGAAGAGCGCGTTATTTCGCGGCCTGTGCGAGAGCGCCCTCGATCAAAGATCGTGGGTTTCTTGATCACTTTCGATACGGAAGAGCACGGCGAAGTGTTCGAATTGCGCTCTGGTCGCTGGTTGATCACGTCGCGGCCGACGGAACACGGCGATTACATTCTCGTCGATGACGACAGCATCTCTCCTATGCACGCGGTCATTCGCGCGACAGCGGAAGGGAAGGTACAAGTTCTCGACCAACTCTCAGAGCACGGAAGCGGCGTATTGCGCGTCGGTTCTGAAGCTGAGGAAGAGATTTCGGGAACGACGGTCATGGTTGGTCATGGCGACACGGTTCGCTTCGGCGGCCGGCGCTTCGTGATTTGCCTGGTGCCGATCGCTCCGAAGCCCGCTTAAAGGTGTCGATGCGCCCCCGTTCCGGGACTTGTCATGCGGAACCGTCGGATGGGATGCTCTCGCTGAGCCTGATGTCTTTCGCGACATTGGGCTTGTTGTATTTTCGCCGTCATCTGATCGACGCACAGTCGCGTCGGTAGCGAAACGCACGACAAGACAAAGTTGCGCGTGCGCGAGTAGCTGAAGAGTT
>JADYYL010000033.1 GCA_020853655.1 Deltaproteobacteria bacterium | reverse complement strand
CGGTTGGTGCCGAGAGAGGTCTCACTCTTGGCACCAACTGGGACGAGTGCTGTTACGAAGTGAGATGCTTTCCCCGCGAGCCGCAGAGGAAGATGTGACGACAAGGGTAGTATATTCTACGGCAACGCCCCGAGTACATCTCCTGTGGATCCTTTCCTGCGCACGATCTTGGACGGGAATGTCGACAGAATCCAGCGGTGGGCCTCAGATGCCCACTATGGGCGAGCGCCGATGCCGGAGGAGGAGCGTGCGGGCGAGCAAGAGTCTCTCACGCAAGAGATTCAGAGTGCGTCGTCGAGTATAAAGGGGGAACTGTTTATCGTGGCTCTTGTTCGGCCTTTCCGTTGGTCGTTCTCGATAGCTCTTCTAGATGGCTCTTCTCGATGGGCCGTCTTCGCCCAGTCTTCTCCTATAGTCCCGTTCGGTCCGTAGTTCGAAAGCATGTTACTGGTCGGAGTCGAGAACAGGTCCGCATGCCCGGAATATTTTTTGTCGAAGAGAGCGTTGTGGACTAAGAGTGACGGTCTTCCTCGCGGGCGCCGGAGATGCGTCTCGGTGGGATGATGGGCGTTGGATGATCGTGGACGGGCACATAGTTGATTCCGGTTTGCGAGACCCGTTTTGCGCGTGGATTTCCAGAAATCAATAACATTCGAAGTTGACGATGAGTGAGACGATGACGGCGGAGGCATTTTCCTCCCATCTTCAGGACCTGAACTCCGAGCAGTACCGAGCGGTGACGCACGGAGAGGGGCCGCTCCTTGTCTTCGCCGGAGCGGGAAGTGGGAAGACCCGTGTACTTACGCGGCGGATCGCCAATCTGATCATCGAGCATAACGTCAATCCCCAGCGCATTTTAGCGGTCACGTTCACGAACAAAGCCGCGAATGAGATGAAGGATCGGCTGCGGCACCTGATCTTCGGCCGACCGAACCCGACATGGGTTGCAACATTTCACTCGATTTGTGCTCGGCTCCTTCGCATCAATGCGAAGTATCTCGACTTCTCACCGAAGTTCGCTATCTACGACACCTCGGATTCCCTGTCCGTAATGAAGCGCGTGTATCAGAAGATCGGGCTCGATCCGAAGATCATCGAGCCGCGACGGGTGTTGTCCCGAATCGATAAGGCGAAGAACAACTACGAGTTTGCGGAGTCGATCAGAGAGGACAGATACACGCCACGCCCTCTCGCCGAAATGATGGCGGAGGCGTTTATCGCGTATGAAAAGGAGCTTCAGGCTTCAAACGCGATGGACTTCGGTGATCTCCTTTGCCACACCCTCACGCTGTTCAAACTTGAACCGAAGATCTGCGAGCAGTATCAAGACCACTTCGAACATATCCTCGTCGACGAGTATCAAGACACGAACCGTGTTCAGTATCTGCTCGTCCAGCTCCTTGCGCTCAAAAGGAAGAATATCTGTGTCGTCGGGGACGACGATCAGTCGATCTATGCCTTCCGCGGCGCGTCCGTTGAGAACATCCTCAATTTCAAGAAGGATTTCCCCGACGCCGAGGTGGTGACCCTTGAGACAAACTATCGTTCATCGAAGAACATTCTCGAAGCGGCGAACACGATCATCGAAAAGAACTCGCGTCGGCAGAGGAAGTCGATGCGGACCGATAATGGACCGGGGACGCCGATTACCATTTTTCACGCGCTCGATGAACTGGAAGAAGCGGAGTTGATTACCCGTGAGATCGTCTCTCTGTTGAAGCGCGGAGTTCCGGCATCTGAGATAGCTGTCTTTTATCGCACAAACGCCCAGTCACGAGCGGTCGAGGAGAAGTTCTGCGAGAATGGCATTCCGTATGAGATCTACGGTGGTCATAAATTTTATGATCGAAAAGAGATCAAGGACATCCTCGGCTACTTTCGCCTGTTGATGAATCCGGCGGACAACGAGGCGTTTCTCCGCGTCGTGAATACGCCGATCCGGGGAATCGGGGCGGCTTCTGTTGCAGCCCTCACTCGCTATGCGGATGAGAAGCGTCTTCCGCTTCTTGCGGCTCTTCGTCGGGCCATCGCTGAAGACGCGTCGTTTTTGAAGGGCGGCACGAAGAAGAAGTTCTCTGTGTTCCTCGAGGTTATCGATGAGTGCGCAGGAGAAGCCGAGATGGCGGAAGCTCGGGTCCCCAAATACTTGGAACGCGTTGATGCGATCGATCCGCTTTCCCATCTTTTGAACCGGATCGCGGATCGCAGCGGCTATCTGAAAGATCTCAAGATGCAGGATACGCCGGAGGCCGAGAGCCGCATCGAAAACATCTATGAGCTCTTTGCTGTAGCGAGCGAATTTATGCATCGCGCCGCGGCGGAACGAGCGGAGATTTCGCTCAGCGATTTTCTTGAGCGAGCAAGTTTGAGTTCAGATTTGGACAAGCGTCCGCCGGAAGGGGAGGAATCGACGGACGACGCCACGCCGATTCATTCAACAGGGAAGGTCTCTCTTATGACCCTGCACCTCGCAAAGGGGTTGGAGTTCGACTTCGTCTTTCTTGGTGGCCTTGAGGAGGGTCTCCTTCCGCACGTGCGTTCACTCGAGGATCGAAGTGAACTCGAAGAGGAGCGGAGACTCTGCTACGTCGGAATCACCCGTGCGAAGAAAACGCTTTTCCTATCTCGTGCCGAAAGCCGAGAATCGTTCGGTCGCCGGGGATTCGGCTACACCGGCCCGTCGCGATTTCTCTTTGAGCTCCCTTCCAAAATTCTGGAGCATCACGGCTCGTGCGCCGGGCCGTTTTTGAAACGATGAGCACCGGACTCCAAGCGCAGCACCTCACCAAACACTACGATCAGGTGGTGGTCGTCGACGATTTGTCGCTCGAACTCGATCCAGGTGAGATCGTTGGCTTGCTCGGGCCGAACGGCGCGGGAAAAAGTACGACAGTCGGCATGCTCTATGGTGCGATTCGGCCGACCGCGGGCTCCGTCACTATCGGCGGTTTTGACGTGGTCACCCATGGGCGCTCCGCACGTCAGCTGATTGGAGTCGTGACGCAAGACGACAACCCGGATCCGGACCTTGATGTTGAGCACAACGTGCTCTTCTTCTGTCGCTACTACGGTATCTTCGGCGACGCTGCGGTGAAGCGAACAAATGAACTCCTCGAGCTGGTCAATCTCACCGAGCATCGGTCGAAAGTTCCGGATGCGCTTTCCGGCGGACTCCGCCGTCGACTAGCGCTCGCCAGGGCGCTTGTCGGGACGCCGCAGCTGTTGTTCCTCGATGAGCCAACGACCGGCCTCGACCCCGATGCACGCCAGGATTTTTGGCGGATCATCTCGGCGATCCGCGATCGAAGCTCGACATCCGCGATGCCGATAGCAGGGGAGGGGCGTGTCTCCAAAGGGAGTGGGATTCTCCTCACCACGCACTATATGGAAGAGGCGCAACGACTTTGCGATCGTGTGATTCTGCTTCAGCGCGGGAAGGTTGTGCGGCGCGGCAAGCCGAATGATTTGATTGCCGAGCTCGTCGGGGACGAGGTCGTTGAGCTCGAGGGACTGGATTCGGGACCGGTTGATGCGCTCGCCGCGGCTTTTGGGACGTGGTCACGCCCTTATGGAAGCGGTCATCTGCTCGTTTTGCCAAAGCAGATGTCGGATGCGTGGTCTCGAGTTGAGGGGCTGCACCCGTACGGCCTTCGTCGACGTGCAGCGAACCTCGAGGACGTTTTCCTTCTCTTGACCGGAGACATCCTCGGATGAAAGAGGCCTTTCTATCTCCGTCGAGAGTGTTTGCAGTCTGGCTCCGCCACTTTCATATCTATTTTCGGAATTGGTTCCTGCGCATAGTCGCGCCAGTGTCCGAGCCCGTCGTCTATCTGGTCGGATTCGGTTACGGGATGTCGCCGCTCGTCGGCGATATCGTCTATCTGGGAAAGGCGTTGCCGTATACGAACTACATCGCCCCCGGGATGATATCCGTGGCGGTTTTGTTTCAAACCTTCCTCGAAGCGACCTACGGAACGTTTGTGCGGATCCGATTTCAGAAGTCGTGGCAGACGTTGCTCACCGGCCCGATGACGTTTGCAGATATCTTCGTCGCCGATCTCCTCTGGGCGGCAACGAAAGGAACAGTCGCCGGAATTGTCACCTCGATTGTCGCGGTGTTTTTTGGCGCGATGTCAATCGCAGCACTGTTTATTGCGATTCCGTTCATCATCCTCGGGTCTTTGATGTTTAGCGCCTTCGGGATGATCTTTGCTGCACACGCGAGAATCATTGACGAGTTGAATGTGCCCATCTTCCTCTTCTTGGTCCCGATGTTCGCTTTCTCCGGCACTTACTTCCCCCGGGACAATCTCCCGTTGACCCTGCGGGTAATCGCGGACATGATGCCCCTCGCACCATTAGCCGATCTGCTTCGTGACCTCGTCGTCTTCTCACGGATCGAAACCGTTCCTCTCTTGATCACGTTTTTATGGACTATCGCGTTCACCATGGCTGCCTGGATCTCGCACTCTCGAAAACTGTATAAGTAGCGCCATGATGATCGCGGCCGACACTCACGTTCACCTCTATCCCAACTTTGATCTCGCTGTGCTCTTCGAGAGCGCGCGTGAGCACCTGGCGCTTCCGGGCGTCTTCGAAGGGACGAAACCATTTCGAATTCTGTTTACCGCCGACCGCGCAGGCTTCCCCAAGTCAGCAGACTTGGTTCGAAAGCCGGAGATGTGGCGAACCGGGCCTATGCCTGAGATTGAGGAAGAGGGAGGAGCGCTCGTGGCTCTGACCTGCACTGGAGATCGGTTTGTGATCGCGCCTGGTCGACAGATCATCAGCAAAGAAAATCTCGAAGTTTTAGCGTTGGCCTCCGAGTGCGATATTGCGGAAGGCGCGCCGGTAGCTGAAATCATCAATGAGGTCTGCGCAGAAGGGGGAGTCCCTGTGCTGCCGTGGTCGCCGGGAAAATGGTGGTTTGAGCGGGGGAAGGCGATTTTTGATCTGCTTCAGGGGACCGAACCTCACGCTTTTCTCCTCGGCGATGTGTTCATGCGACCACACGTTTGGCCGACACCCGCGCTCCTTCAAAAGGGGCTCGAGAGCGGACACCGAATTCTCGCCGGCTCTGATCCGCTCGACGGGTCTGGCGAAGAGCGGATTGTCGGTCGCTACGGCATCCTCGGTGAAATGCGTGAGAACGGTTCCACAGAGGACGCGTTCCATCAGGCGCAAAGATTCTTACGCGAAGGACGATATCGCCGTGTCGGCGCTCGGGCAGGTCTTGAGACTTTCGCGCGTCGCATGTGGCTGGCCAAACGCATGAAGCAGGAGCGGCTTGCGGCATGATTGAGTCGATTACGTTGCTTGGCTCGTCGTCCGGAAGGAACGCCGGCGATGCCGCTCTGATCGGGACGATCATGGATTCGATCGATGCCGCCTGTGGTCAGCAGCTCTTGTATGAGATCCCGACCATGCGTCCGGACTTCATCTGGAAGACGTATTCAAACAGAGTTCGAGCTGTTCCGATTCTCCCCTGGAATCTCTCCGCCAAACTGCTCGGCGTGCCAACATATCGTTCCCTCTTGCGAACAGATCTTTCTCTTGTTTTTGACGCGACACTCTTCGATCGTTCGCTCTACAATCCATTCTTCAATTTTCTCTCCTCTTACTCCCTTCTTCTTCCCTCAGCGAAGCGAAAAGGGAAGAAGCTCGGATGCTTTAACGTTTCAGCGGGGCCCGTCTCGACGCCGATGGGCCGCCGGATGCTCCGGGAAGTCGCCGAGCTCATGGACTTCATCACCGTGCGAGACGAGGGTTCCATGCGGGTGTTGCAAGAGGTCGGGGTCGATACGTCTCACGTGCTGGTGACGGCGGACGCCGCGCTGAACACACGACAAGCGCCCGAGGAGCGCGTCGACGAAATCCTTCGAGAGCTCGGTTTAGATCCTGAGCAGCCGATTCTCGGCGTCAATATCAATGCCTACCGAGATACCTGGGCAACGATGGATCGAGAGCCGATGCAACACGTGCACTTCATGGCCGTGTATGCCGAGGCGATCACCAGAGCGCTCCGCGACATCGGCGAGAATGTTTTATTCGTCTCCACTCAGCATCTAGATAACAAGATTGCCCAAGAGCTCATCGCCCGTACCCGACCCGCGAAGAAGGCTGCCTTTCTGAGCAACGCTCAGTATTCCCACACGGAGATAAAGGGCGTGCTCTCGCGCCTCTCGCTGCTCGTGGGAATGCGACTCCACTGCTTGATTCTCGGATCCTCTGCGCATACGCCGATCGTCTCGCTCAACTATCTGCCGAAAGTTCGGCACTATGTGGATTCCCTTGGACTTGGCGAATACTGCATGGACTTCGAGGATTTTCATCCCGATCGATTTCTTAGCTACATCCTGAAAGGGTGGGAGAATCGGCAGCAGATTCGCGCAGTCTTGCAGAGTCGAATTCCTACTCTTCAGCGGGAAGCGAACAAAAGCGCCGAGCTTGTTGCCGCGATGCGCGCCGGTGCGGATCCGCTCTCGTTTATCGAGCAACTGCGCGTCAGCAAGGCGGGCTAATTCAGTCTTGGTTGAATTCCTTTCAACTTTTTCTCTCACTCTCGGATCGATTCAAAGCGAAGAGGATGTTCGGGGCGATTGTCTTTCGTTCTCAGAGGAGCTCGGCGCTCTGATTCAGTGAAAGCGTCCCTGGCAAACGCCGTGGGGGACGGTCGCCGCCATTCCGCAGGGTTTTCTGCCGGCCTGCTAGATCGCACCGCCGAGTACGAGAGGCCGCGCCACACTGAGGATACTGAGCGCTTCTTTCGCGCTCGTGACAGGGGCTTTGCAGGTTTGAGACTCGCAGACGTAAAACAGCGCGCCAGAAGGCGGCGGAGTTTTCCCAGTGAGGAGGGGAGGGGTCTCTGACGCCGAGTGCGAAGCCGCGACCACGGTCGTTGGGAGAAATGCGGCTCGGATTGGACGGAGTGCTCGCTCAAGCTCTTCGGCGTCTCGTGTGACAACGCAAAGCTCGGTCGCCACGTCAAAACGCATATTCATTGCGATCAGGATCGACGCAAATGCGGAAGGGTAACGGCTGACCTGCCCCAGCGCTGCCGTGACGATTCGATCGGCCGCGTTCCGATAGAGCTCGTTGCCCGTCAGATGGAAAAGACGAAACAGGTTTTGCGCGGCGATTCCATTTGGCGAGGGGGTCGCACTATCGACAAAATCGCATCGACGA
The DNA here is from genome assembly GCA_020853655.1 of Deltaproteobacteria bacterium. Taxonomy (GTDB): domain Bacteria; phylum Bdellovibrionota_C; class UBA2361; order SZUA-149; family JADYYL01; genus JADYYL01. Next base: position 1,872 of record JADYYL010000033.1, on the reverse strand, counting down.
TGAATGAGGTCGGGGCTCGCCATCGCAAAAAAATACGCGCCGCGGCGCTCGTCGAGGAAAAGCTGGTCTTGTATGGACTGAATGTCGACCGCGCGGTTGAAATAACTGGGATCGCTTGTCGCTTCGTAAAGATCGAGCAATGCGCGGATGAGGTAGGCGTAGTCTTCCAGCGTTCCATCAAACTTCGCCTCGCCAGCGCGATATCGGCGAAGCACCCTTCCATCACGAACGAGTTCTTTCAGCACGAATGACGCTGCAGATTTCGCGGCGTCGAGGTAGTCACTCCGATCGAAGATGCTCGCTGCGCGTGCAAGGGCAGTAATGGCCAGTGCGTTCCACGCGGTGAGAATCTTGTCGTCACGATGCGGACGGACTCGCGCATTCCTCGCGGCGAGCAGTTTCTTCGTCGCACGCTGGAGGACGAAATCTTTCTTTGCGTCCCACTCATACGGCGACTGCAGCGAAAGGATGGTCGTTCCGCCTTCGAAATTACCACGATCGCTCACCCCGTAAGCGACGTAGAACAGACTCTGCTCTTCCGAGGTGAGGAGCTGAGAAAGTTCGTCCTTCGTCCAGACGTAATACTCACCCTCCTTCGCGACTTCGCCTGCATCTTCTGCGGAGTGAATAGCGCCGCTCGGTTCGCGCAAGTCCCGCAGCACGTAGTCGAGGGTTTCCTCAGCCACCGCGCGAAAGGTGGGGTCTCCCGTCACTTGGTAGGCTTCGGCATACGCTTCGGCAAGCAGGGCGTTGTCGTAGAGCATCTTCTCGAAGTGCGGGACGAGCCACTCGGCATCGGTCGAATATCGATGGAATCCACCACCAAGCTGATCGAAGATGCCGCCGCGGGCCATCCCCCTCAGCGTTTCGGTTGCGATAGCGAGGCAGTCTTTGCGTTCGGAACGGCGGTGCAACCGGAGCAAAAGTCGAATGGCCTGGCTCGGTGGAAATTTTGGCGCGCCGCCGAATCCCCCGTTCTGAGAATCAAAATTTTCGGAATACCACTCGAACGCCGCGGAGAGGTAACTTTCGTCTAGAGGCTCGTTCGAGGTTCGAGCGAGGTCAGCGCTGATTGCATTTGAAATTCTGTCTGCAGAGATGACAAGATCGTCGCCTTTCTCTCGCCAATACTTGGCGACCTTCTCCAGGACCTCGATGAACGTATCGTGTGGGAAGAACGTGCCGCCGAAAAACGGCTTGAGATCTGGGGTGAGGAAGACGCTCATTGGCCAACCGCCATGGCCCGTGAGCGCGACGACGGCCTCCATGTAGATCTGGTCAACATCAGGTCGCTCCTCACGGTCAACCTTCACGCTGATGTAGTTCGCGTTGAGAACGTCCGCGACGTCCTGATGTTCGAAGGAGTCGCGCTCCATTACGTGACACCAATAGCAAGTCGAGTAGCCGATCGAGAGGAAGATGGGCTTGTTCGAAGCACGGGCGAGAGCGAAGGCGTCTTCTCCCCAAGGAAACCAGTTTACGGGGTTTCCCCTGTGTTGGAGAAGGTAGGGGCTTTTCTCGTCTTGGAGGCGATTCATTTCGTAGCAAAGGAAGTGAGGGATAGGGTGCCGTCCCCGACGTTACGTCCTCGTCGGGTTCGGTGCAATCCACGCCAGACGGTCAGGCGGAGGTGTTTGCCAGCCCCTTTCCCTGTTTGTTATAGCTCCCCCCTCATACGGAGAGATGTCCGAGTGGTTTATGGTGCACGCTTGGAAAGCGTGTGTGCGCTAAACCCGCACCGGGGGTTCGAATCCCCCTCTCTCCGAATTTCCCACTCTTCCTCCGGAAGAGTGGGAAATTCGTCCTCCGTAGCCTCTGGCGACATCCCGCACCCCATCGACAGTCCGCGGCGCAGGAGGACTGGCGCCAGGT
>JADYYL010000032.1 GCA_020853655.1 Deltaproteobacteria bacterium | reverse complement strand
AGATTCTCGGATATTCTGTCGAAGCTCTTTTTCAAAAAGGAAGATGACGATGACGATGAGGACCATCAACGCATAGGCGATCTTGGCGTAGCGCCGGAGGGTCGTCGCAAGCTCCTGCTTCTCGGCCCACTGGTTGCGAAGCTGCTTCGCCTCGAACTCTCGGCCGGAGCTTTTTCGCCGACCAAGTCGCATGCGTTTGAGCCTCCATGACTCTGGGCACACCACGTAATTGGCGACCTCCAGGGCGGAGAGCATCTTCGGCTCTGGGGTCTTTTTCATGAAAACCGTCAAAAAGGCGACACCGTCAGCGGAGCGAGAGATCTACACGGTTCTCTCTTAGAGCGCAATTTATCTAATAATTGTAGCGAGTTACGCGGTGCGTTTGCCCTCGTATATCGGGCGGGTGATCCGACTGAACCTATCAGAAACGCTTCTAATTTTGCGACGACCGGGCCTGACCCCACATCGTACTCAGTACCTTAATTTGGCCGTACCAGGAGAGGTTTTTTCAGGAAGAGTCGGAATACCCGGATCGTATGGATGATTCACGAGGCAGTACATCAGCTCGCTCGAATCGCTCGCTGAGCGCTCTGCGAATCCTCATGCAAACGCGTTCCAATGCGCTTACGCAGCGCGGTGGGGACACGGTTGTCATGGAGCGAGTCGCTGAGGAGCTCCGTGCGCTCGGCCATACCGTTCAGATCGACGTCGAAGGTGTTCTCCAACCCCGCGACTTTGACCTCGTCCACCTCTACAACTTCAGCACTCCCGACATCACCGAGAAGCAAGCGCGCCGATGCGTTGAGCAGAAAGTCCCCTTCGTTGTGACGACGATGTATGAGGACTGGCCATTCTTTTTCAATCCGATGGCAGCGAATTACATGCTCCTTGAGCGGTATGTGCACCTCGGCCAGCCTGCGTCGGCATGGAACGAGATGGCGAAGACCATCAAGAACATCCCGCCGGCAGAAATCCAACGAAACGATTTTACGGCGGCACATGCCGGTGCGCTCATTCCGACTGGAGAGCATGAGAAGGCTGCACTCCTGCGGGACTATCCGAATACGAAGCGAGTCGAGATCTATCACTGTGGCTGCGACGTCAGTGCAGCTGCCGATGACGGGTCGAAATTCCGCAAGGAATACGGCGTGTCGGATTTCGTGCTTTGCGTCGGCCGACTTGAATGGCGCAAGAATCAAATCATGTTGCTGAAAGCGCTCGAAGAAAGCGATCTTCCAATCGTTTTCCTTACGGGCGGGTTTACCTATCAGCCCCAGTATGAGGAGGTCGCTCGTCGCTTCAAGCGCAAGGGGCGAACTCACTTCATCGGCAAAGTATCGCCGGAGATGCTTGCCAGTGCGTTCGCGGCGTCGCGCTGCCATGTTCTTCCGAGCTGGTATGAACTCCCAGGGCTCGTGAACATCGAAGCGGCGCGTTACGGTACGAACATCGTTGTGACTGACTACGGTACGATTCGCGACTACATGGGTGACGACGCGTTTTACTGTCAGCCAGATGAGCCAACATCAATTCACGATGCCGTCATCGCCGCGTATCATGCTCCTCGCAACGAACGCGCGATCCGCAAAGCGGAACAGTTTACATGGAAGCGCGCTGCGCTTCGAAAGCTAGAGATTTACGAGAAGGTGCTCGCCGATTACGGCTATGTTCATTCATCGACGTCAACCGGCGTAAGCTCCTTCTCGGGTTTAACTCCACTTCGTGTCACGAAAGAGTCTTTGCAATCCGCGTATCAGACGAGTGCGCAAGCGCGGGATGCGGTGACGAAACTCGCGAAGACGAACACTTCGCCAATGACGTTAGACGCAAGTCACGACGAGGCGATCGAACAAGCGAATCAGACTCTCCGTTCGGGCGCTTTCGATGACGCGATGGCGATGTTTCGCGGGATCGCGGCGCAACACCCCCGGAGCCTTCGCGCTTACCGAGGTATGGGTGTCGCGGCGCTCACGGTGAAACGATACCCCGCTGCGATTGAAGGCTTCGAGAAGGCGCTCGAAATCGAACCCTCTGACGCTGCGTCGCGAACCGGTCTCGCCTCTGCTTACTGGAACAGTGGTCGGAAAGAACTCGGCCTTCGACAATTCGAAGACGTTCTTCGCGAGAATCCCGGCCATTTGCCCACGCTGACGGTCTACGTCGGTGCTTGCCTCGAACTCGGCCGAGTGGCTCAGCTCGAAGACGCATTGGTTCGCTACCTCGATCTCAACCCTGAAAGTGCTGAGATGGCTTACTGTCTGGCGGGCTGCCTCTACCGCCAAGGAAAATGGTTCCTGGCGAGCGCCGCAATCAATCAAGTCGCAAAGCTCTCGCCGGAGTTTGAAGGTCTCGAGCAACTGTCAGGGCTGATCGCCCGACGTAAGCCGTTCGTTTCCGAAGCGCCGGAAGAGTCCACTGTCAGTTCGGGTTCCGCAGGCTTTCAATCGCGGCTGCGCGCTGCTCCGTCGAAAGGCGAGGCCATCGTTCGCTCCGAGGTCTTCACGATTGAAGAGCTCATCCGCCGCAGAGAATATGCAGAAGTGCTTTTGCGTTGCCGAAAGCTCGATGAGGATCGCACGCTAACGAAGGATGAACGAGATCTGCTCAGCGTGTATCGCGGCGAAGCGTATGCGTGCAAAGGCGAGCTTGATAACGCCGAGCGCGAGTTCAATCATCTTCCAGAAGACAGCGCCTTCGGTCATCGTGCGGTGAGCGGGCGGGGAATTATCGCCGCCGAGCGGAATAACTGGCCGGAAGCAGAGCGTCTGTTCCGTCGAGCTCTCGAGCTTCATCCGACGTTCGACGTCGCACTCGCCGGAGTCGGTATGTGCCTGTCGCGGCGTAACGACCAGTTCGGCGCGTGGAGCGAGTTTCGTCGAGCGCTTGAGGTGAACCCGGAGAATCTGCGGGCCGTCTACGGCGTCATCCAGCTCGGATACACGCTTCAGAAACTCCCAGAGCTCGAGAACGCCCTAGAGCGATACTTGGAGTTCAATCCGGGCAATCTGTCCATTCTCTATGCACATGCCGGTTGCTGCTATGCGCAGGGTAAGAGCGACGTCGCACGCGAACAGCTCGAGAAGATACGGATCTTTGAACCTCAACATCAGCTCGCCAACGAGCTGCTCGAACGGATTCAATCGGAGTCGCGCTCGGGCTTTCGGCAACGCGCCCAGTAACGTTTCACGGGAAGAGTATGCCGGACCTCGCGTCGAAGCGGCTCTCGATCCTTCAGATCAATCACACCTGGTTGCGTGACGAACTGAGGGCGCTCGGTCATCGAGTCCTGGCCGTGGGGCTCGGGAACAACGAGTACGATCACTGCATCGGTGCGATTGGTCTCTCATGGGAGGAGATCAGTGCCCGGCTCCCCGGCGATTTTGATCCCGACTGCATCATCTACTACGACAACAGCGGGACACCTTGGTTCACAGGCATCGAACGTATCAAGGCACCGATCGCGTTCTACTCCGTCGATACACACCACCATCACGCGTGGCATGCGTTTTTCTCGACGCTTTTTGATTGCACACTTGTTGCGCAAAAAGACTATCTGCCGTTCTTTGCGGGTTCTCCGCGAGAAGTCCGCTGGTTTCCGCTCTGGTCGACGCGAGATCTCGATACGTCGGTGGAGCGCACCATAGACGTGTGTTTCCGCGGGAATCTCGATCCCGAGTTTCATCCGGAGCGCCTGAAGTTCTTTACGGAATTGAGTCAACTTATCCCGATAGACTACGCCCGAGGCGACTACGGCATCGACTATCCCCGATCCAAGATCGTGGTGAATCAGACGGTTCTCGGTGATCTCAACTTTCGTGTTTTCGAAGCGCTCACCAGCGGGGCGCTCCTCGTGACGCCCGCGACCTCGAACGGGCTGAGTGACCTGTTCCAGGACGGTGTGCACCTCGTGACGTATGAGCGAGACAATCCAAAGGACGCCGCGCTGAAGATCGCGTACTACCTCGACCATCCCGCAGAGCGAGAGGCGATTGCGGCACGGGGGCATGGCGAAGCGCTTCGTCACCATTCGAATCGAGCTCGTGCCCAGCAACTGGTGGAGATTCTGTCGGCACTCGAGAGTCGTCAGAATCCCATGGTGCATCTGAGCGCCGCCCGGTCCTATCTCACGACAGCGGCAATGTTGCGCCGCTTCGGAGGAGAAGTGGGGCTCCCGTTTCTGCTTGAGGCAATGAACAACTTACGCGCGAGCGCTATTGCACACGAAGGGTGCGATGGAGACTTTGTTGCCGCCGTAGTCCTCTGCCGCTTTTGCTTGGAGGAGATCGGGCTCCTTGATCAGAGCGACGAATTGCTTGCGGTGGTGCGCTCGCATTACCCCGACGACCTGATCCTCTCGCTTACTTTCACGGAGCGGCTTCTGGCGCAGGGGGATATAGCCGGGGCACACGAACTGGCCACCCAGATATCGCAGAGCCCTCAGGAAATCCTCGACAGTGCTTCTCGACTCCTTCACGATGTGAAAGAACGAATCAAAGTCGAACTTGGACGGTGGGAAGCCTAAGGACACTGACTCAGTATCTGCTTTTCCCGACAAGGGCTCGAAAGTTCCCTTGGGAACCTCATCAGCCGTCGGCATTCTTCGGGCTACTTCGGTTGCTCACATCACATTTCCGCTTCTCGGAGGAGGCATGCGTCTTCGAAATCCGTTTCTCGTCATCGTTGCGATGTTGAACATTGTCGGTTGCTCTCCCGTGCAGGGCTACCCGGGACCTGCGCTTCCTTCCGAGGAGGTAGCGACGGTCAAGCGCGACTACGACGAGAGCGAAGTCGATCTCGCTCGTATCACCGCAGATGGAATTGATTTTGCGTACAGCGGGATCGCGCTTCTTCCAGGCAAGCACACATTTCTCGCCGGCGTGACGGCAAAAGAAGAGCCGCGGAACTGTCGGCCGTATACACGCTTCAACACCTACGGCTACGAGCAGTGTCTGGACGAAAAGTATAAAGACGATCGCCATCGGGACGACTCATACTACGCGTTTCCGCAGTGTGACTGCTTTGACTACCTCGAAGTGCATCGTACCTGCGATCAGGATGTGCACGATACGCAGTGTGAGCTTGTGGCGCAGCTTTCCGCGGGACGTCGATACGACATCCAACTCTCGAAGTCTGGGACGAGCGGTGTCATTTCGATTCGCGAGGCGGGGGCATCAAGCGCGCTTTCAGAGCGCTCCTGCCGAGTGGCCGGCTCCCGCGTTACTGAGTTCGAGGAGAATCTCGGCACGGGACGGAGCACGGCGAACTATAACGGCTTCTACAGCTGCGATTAGGAGGCCACCCCATCGCGCAAAATTCGGTGACTCGGGCTCTTCTTATGCCGGTGGTGAGGCCGCGTTCGATGGGCTCACGCCACGTTCCGGAGTCGCGAGTCTGACTGCGCCGTCAACGAACTGGAACGAGCGCTCGTGGTGCGAAACGATAAGGAACGACGAGGCCGGAAGGAGCGTTCGCAGTCGGGCGAGAATTCGCTCTTCTCTTTCTGCTTCGACCATCGAGAGCGCTTCATCAAGAACAACGAGTGACGGTCGCGAACAGAGCGCTCGAGCAAGAGCGACTCGCTGACGCTCGCCTCCCGAAAGAGACTCTTCGGTAACGATGCTATCGAAACCCTGAGGAAGCCGTTCAGCGATCGGCGTCACTTCACATGCATCGCAGATCGAGGTGAGGAAGTCGGGGTCGGGCTCTCGGGCGAGAACGATGTTCTCTAAGAGCGAAAGCCGAAGAATACTTGCTTCCTGGAGCGCGAGCGCTATGTGCTCGCGGATCGAATCGATCGAGAAGGCGTTGAGCGGGACGCCATCGATCAGAATCTCTCCCGAGGTTGGGTGCCGCAGTCCAGCAAGCGTTCGAGCGATGGTGGTCTTCCCGGATCCCGATGGTCCGGCGAGTCCGATCCATCGTCCGCGCGCAAGTTCGAGATCGAATCCCTCGACGACTCGTCTTCTCCCGCCGTTCGGATCGATGATGTCGATGGTGAGGTCTTGAATGCGAAGCTCCTTCCAGTCGGGAGAGAGCGTTCCGACCCCATGCAAACCTTCCTGATCAAAGTTGAGGAGTTCAGAAAGTCTGGAAACCGCGGTGCGATGCTTCTGAAGGCTTTCCCAACTGTTCAGCAGGTCGTTGCACCCTTGCACGAGGGACTGGAAATAGGTCGCGAAAGTCACGACCATTCCCGGGCCGAACGTTCCCTTCACGACCTCATTCGCACACGCCCAGAGAAACAGACCAAACCAGAATCCTGTCCAGCACTGATAGGTTCGCCACTGCGTCAGTGACGCTCGATTGAACTGAGCTTCGAGGTCGTGAAGCGATCCGATGCGAGTCCGGAGCTGATCCGCCATTCCCGCAGTCGCTCCGTGCGTCTCGAGCATCCGCGCATTCTGAGCGGCATCTGTCGCACCCCCAGCATACTGCTCGGTGCTGATGGCGACTTTCTGCTCGATGGCGAGGAGTCGCCGGGAGAAGAACCGGAGAATGAAAACGGCGCCACTGAAGTAGGTGAGGAAGAAGAGGGATAGATGCGGAGCAGTCAGGAGCGAGAAGACCACCGGGCCAAAGAAACTGACGGCGAGTGGGAACAGGTCGTTCAACACGACTCTGTTGAGAGAGTAGAGTTCGGAGACACCAGAGGAGATTCGTTGAAGACCGGCTCCGGGTTCTATGTCGCGTCGACTGAGCAGCGCTTCGAGACCGCGTTGCCGAGCGACGCTGCCAGCGAGCAGTCGGTATCGAACAACGCGCTCTCGGAGCCGCAGCCTGACCAGCGATACAAGGGTCCACGACGCACCGAGGCCAATGGCAAGCAAGAGCACCTGCGAAGCGGGTTCGCTACTCGCGAGGGCGTCCACGGATCGGCCAATGAGGATCGGTGGAACCAGGATGTAGAAGTGGAGCAGGAAGAGGAGGAATACGTAGCCCCAGAATGCACGCGCCCCTCGTCCGAGGAGCGCGTTATGAAACTGGAGCGTGCCCTTCAGCGAAAGCACTCGAGAGGAAGAAGAGGTCGCGTCGATCTTCACGGCTGCTTTGGACGTTGGAGTGCCTCGAAGCGTTGGCAGAGCGTGTAGAGCGCTCCCAATGAGAGCGGCCGCTTGTCGTATTCTTTAGTGATCGCACGAACTCGGGCGACAGCGTCGACGCGATCGGCGAGGAACGCCGCACCCGCGTCGACCGTCACTGATTCGCGCTCCACAACGACGGCGCGCAGGATACCCCCGGTCACGTCCCGCATCTGGGAGAACAGTTCTCGCCATGCGGTGACGTCCTGCGGATCCGTGAGATCCGGCTGTTCGACTTTGGTGAGTAACTTGCCGATCTCAAGCTCGGAGCTCAGGTACGCATAGAGCTTCGCTACGTCGAGCAAGCCGCGATTTTCGACTTCCGCGATGTCGATCACCTCCATGAGAGGCACAACGAAGACGAACGATGTCAGATGTGCCGCAACCTCTGGAGAAATCTCTCCCGATACGAAGCGCTGGTAGATCGTGTCGTGACGCTGCCGGTCAGCGGGCGAGAGGGTCTCGCGCACATGGGCCTGGAGCGTCTGGAAGCCTGGGGCGAAGTAATCGACGACTGCGCCGATGTTCTTCTCCGTGTCGTGGTGTTGTAGTAGCCACCGCGTCGCGCGGAAAAGTGTCGACGCAATCCGATGATAGGCCACGCGAACGACTCGAACGTTACCGGGATGCTCGCTTCGCTCGAGAGCCGCGACGAGGGGCGCGCAGCGCAGAAACTCGTATGCGGCGAGGAACGCTCGAATGACACGCTCCTTCGACACCCCGAGCTCCTCAGAAAGGCGAAACAAGAATGTCGGATCGAGCCGTTCGAACAAGATGTTCGCGACCTGAGTGCAGATGATCTCAGCGCGCAGCGGATGCTGCGCAATGTCGCGGGAGAACTTGTCTGCGATGCGGCTCGGGAAGTATCGGAAGAGTAGTCCGTCGAGGTACGGATCGTCCGCGATCGACGAACGCAGCATGATGTTATAAGCCCGCATTTTCGCATAGGCGAGGAGCAGCGCAGCTTCTGGTCGATAGAGACCCTTCCCCTCAGTCGCACGCCGCGCCAACGTTTCGTCATCTGGCAATCCATCCGAGCGCCGATCGATTGCTCCTTCGCGATGCAGCTTGCGGATATACCCACCGTGATAGGTGAGACGAGAAGAGCTCTTCTCGACGATGAGACTAATGGCGGTACTTTGCGCACGATTCCTTGCGATCACGGACTCGCACACCTCGTCGACGCACTCGAGGAGAAGCTTTGTTCGCTCTTCGACGGTCAGCTCTCCTCGACGCACTGGGGCGCTGAGCAATATCTTGAGGTTCACCTCGTGGTCGGAGAGATCGACACCTCCTGAGTTGTCAATGGCATCGGTGTTAATGTGTCCGCCCTCTTCCGCGTAGGACGTTCGGCCGAGCTGTGTGAACCCAAGATTGCCGCCCTCAGCTACCGCTCGCGCTCGAAGTTCCGTCGCGTCGATTCGAACATCATCGTTCGCACGATCCGCCGCATGGGAGTGATCCTCAAACGGCGCCTTCACATACGTTCCGATACCGCCGTTCCACAACAAATCGACAGGCGCGCGAAGGATCGCCTGAATGAGTTCCTGCCCTGTCAGGGACTCGATCGTTGCCGCGATGCCGAGCGCCACACGCATCTCGGGCGTCACGGGGATTGATTTCGAGTCTCTCGGGAATACCCCGCCACCCTGACTGATCAGGGCCTTATTGTAGTCTGACCAGGAAGAACGCGGCAGCTCGAAGAGTCGCTTTCGTTCTTCGAACGAGATCGCGCAGTCAGGATTTGGGTCAACGAAGATCTGACGATGATCGAATGCGCCGAGGAGCTTGGCATGCTTGCTGATGATCAAGCCGTTTCCGAACACGTCGCCCGACATGTCGCCGATACCGACGACCGTAAACGGCTCACGCTCCGGATCGAGACCTAGTTCACGGAAGTGCACGAGAGCTGCTTCCCACGCGCCGCGCGCCGTGATGCCAAATTTCTTGTGGCTGTACCCCTGGCTTCCTCCGGACGCGAACGCATCGCCGATCCAGAGATCGAATTCTTTTTCAGCGATCTCGTTGGCGATGTCGCTGAAGGCCGCCGTTCCCTTATCCGCCGCGACGACGAAATATGGATCTTGGTTGTCGTAGGTTACGGAGCGTGGTGGGTGGCTCACGACACCGTCGCGCCTGTTGTCGGTAATCTCGAGAAGCGAGCGGATGAATAAGCGATAGCAATGAACGACGTCATCGAGAGACACTTTTCCGGCGGCGCCCCGCGATTT
>JADYYL010000031.1 GCA_020853655.1 Deltaproteobacteria bacterium | reverse complement strand
GTCGTGCCCAGCTCCGGGCAGCTGAGGCGGCGGAGCGACTCGTGGTGCGCTCCACTCGTGATTGGGGTGGTTGAGGAAGGCCGTCGAATGGGGACGTCCTCCGAGGTTTCTTAAGACTCGTCGGCAACCAAAGCTTTCTTCAGCTCCGCGAGCACACGGACATTATCCGAGTGCCCCGTCATGACCGCGCGAACTTTGCCGCGAAGAGGCCGACCGATGAGAAACAGATCACCGATGGCGTCGAGTACTTTGTGACGCACCGGTTCGTCCGGAAAGCGGAGCTCGGTGTTCACGATTCCGTCATCGCCGATGAGGATGAAGTTGTCCAGTCGGCCGCCAGCGGCAAGCCCCGCTTTCTGAAGCTGACCGATGTCTTTCAAGAACCCAAATGTTCGCGCCGGCGCGATCTCGGACTTGAATGACTCAACGTCGCGGTGTCGATAGACGATCGTCTGCCGACCGATCGGCTTCGGATAGTCGAGAATATATTCAATCTCGAACCCATCGTGCGGCTCGAGAGTGATTTCTTCCCCGCGCGCCGAATTGCCGCTGAATCGGTAAGTGCGGTCAATCTTCAGTTCATGCCAGTCGCCGGGTTGTTCCTCTATGCCTGCATCTTCGAAAATGCGGCAGAACTCGAGCGAGGATCCATCGAAGATCGGGACCTCTGCGTTACATTTCACGAGGAGATTCGATATTCGATAGGTATGGAGAGCGGCGAGGAGATGCTCGATCGTGGAAACCGAAACGGCACCGTGAGCGAGCTTTGTCGCGTAAGCGGTCGACTCGACGTAATCGACGTATGCCGGTACCGATTTCGAGTCACCGATTCGCGCGAAGTGGATGCCTGAGTTCGGCGGAAGCGGTTCGAGGATGAGACCGCTCTTCTGGCCGGAGTGGAGGCACTGTCCGTAGAGAATGACGCTTCGTCGGATGGTGCGCTGACCGACATTCTCACCGGCGAAGCGGTTCGAGAATGCACCGGCATGTCGAAGCAGCGGAAGCCGAGACACCGCGGTCGGAGATGACGTTCCGTCATTCGTCGTCCGCGTCTCGCGTGTTTCCGGTTCGATCCGTAGTTGACGCCTTTCGAGGGCGCGTGCTGCGGAGAGAAGGAGGCTCTCGAGATCGAGCGGCTTCTCAATGAAGTCAAACGCTCCGCGTCGAGTCGCCTCAAGCGCATTCGAAATAGTGGCGTGTCCTGACATGACGACATATTCAGTCAGAGGAGAGACGGCGCGGACGCGCTCCATCGTTTCAATACCGTCCCAGCCAGGCATCCAGATATCAAGGAACATCAGCTCGGGTTGAAGAATGGTTGCCATCTCGAGCGCTTCCGGACCCGTATGCGCGAGAGCCACTTCGTATCCTTCGTCACGAAAAACGTCTGCGAGAGTAGAGCTAATGGAATCTTCGTCGTCGACGATCAGCACGAGTGCTCGGGTGCTGGAGCGTGGCATCTGTTGCTGCCGAAGTGCGCTACTAACCTGTTCCATAATCTGACCTCTATGGGTTCACGGACTGTTGAAGCTTGGAAAGCGTTTTGCTCAGAACGACGGTCTGGCGACGATCGGGACCAACGGAGAACCCGCCGATCTCGACGTTTGTGAGTGCCTCGATCCGTCGTAGGAAAGCTTGCGCCGCTTTTGGAAGCGCATCGAAGCTTTGCACTTCGGTAATATCCTCCTTCCAACCCGGCATCTCTTCGTAGACGACGTCGAGCGCCTCGAACTCCGCCTGCCCAGAGGGGAAGTGCGTGAGTGGCTGGCCGTTGAGCGCGTAGGAAACCCCGATCTTCAAAGTTTCGAACCCGCTAAGGACATCGAGCTTCGTCAGCATCAGCATATCGATCCCGCTCAGCAGGCACGCACGGCGGACTGCAGGGACGTCGAACCAGCCGCACCGTCGAGGCCGCCCCGTTACTGTTCCGAATTCATTCCCGCGCTTTCGAAGAATATCTCCGGCGGTATCAATGTCCTCGGATGGGAACGGCCCGCTGCCCACTCGCGTCGCATACGCCTTCGAAATACCGAGTACGCAATCAACTTGTTTCGGTCCGAAGCCAGCGCTCGCGCAAGCATATCCGGCGAGCGTGCTCGATGAGGTCACGAATGGATATGTCCCGTGACTGACGTCAAGCAAGGTGCCTTGGGCGCCTTCGAAGACGATGAGATCATTCTTCGCGATCCCTTGCGCAACTTCGGCACTGACATCAGCCATAAACGGCAGCAGCCGTTCGCGCAGCTTCTCTAGTTGCCCCATGACTTCTGCGGCGTCGAATCGCGTCGCGGAGTGGAGCACCGCCTGAAGATATTGATTCTTCACCTCGACGTTACGCGAAACGATCTGCGCGCATTTCTCGAGCGAGACGAGATCCGCGAGCCGAAGTCCAGCTCGAGAGACCGCATCTTCGTATGCGGGCCCAATGCCTCGACCCGTCGTTCCGATCTTCAGATCGCCCAGCGCACGCTCGCGCTCTTGGTCGAGTGCCTGGTGGTAGGGAAGGATGAGTTGTACTTCTCGCGCGATCCCAAGTCGCTCGGGAGTCACTTGAAGTCCGGTTGCCGCGAGTGCATCGAACTCGCCGAGTAACACAACCGGATCGACAACAACGCCAGCGGCGAGAAGACATCGGGTGTTCGGTCGCAGAATGCCCGAAGGGATGAGGCGAAGAGCGAGCTTTTTCCCTTCGACCACCAATGTGTGACCGGCGTTTGATCCGCCTTGGAATCGGACCACAAGAGACGCGTTCTCAGTGAGGTAGTCGACGACTTTGCCTTTGCCTTCGTCTCCCCACTGCACGCCAACGACGATCACCACTGCCATTCGGAATCACTCCTTCATCGTGACGCGATTCGCTTCTAGTTCCGCTTCGCTCAACTTTGCGACGGCCTGAGCGTTGAGCTCGATATAGCTCTTCCATTTTTCCGGAACATCGTCTTCTTCGAAGATCGCGTCGACCGGGCATTCCGGTTCGCAGGCTCCGCAGTGAATGCACTCGTCAGGATGAATGACGAGCATCCCAACATCGCCTGCCTTCGCGGGCTCCTTCGAGACCTGAGCGTTCAGAGCGCTCTCCTTGTTGTTGAAGAAGCAATCGACCGGGCAAACCTCCACGCAGGAACGGTCCTTGGTGCCGATGCATGGCTCGGTAACGACGTAAGTCATAGATAATCCCCCAAAAAAGCTCAGAAAACTGCGTAGATAGTGTAACTGAAAAGGGGTGGAGCAGCTACAAAGCGGTTTGCGAAGGGCATATTACTATCAACTTTGTCGATTTTTCGGAAGCCGACGTGTCCGCGGCGTATGAAAATTGATCGGGGGCGCCGAGTGAGGGCACGAACCGACTCGAGAAAGTGACCCCTCCCGGTGCCGGCTTCAATTACCTGAGACGTCGAGCGGACCACACATGGTGCAGGAGGGGGCTGGGCTGATGAGGATTTTGAGGAGGAAGGGGAGAAGATAGGCCCGAGCCGGATTTGAACCGGCGGTGGAGGTTTTGCAGACCTCTGCCTTACCACTTGGCGATCGGGCCGTAGGAGGAGCGCAGTCTAGTCATCAACTGCGTTAGGTATCAAGTCCGACGCTTATGATTGGTGCAGACGGTGTTCTGGCGCTTCAACGACGCGCAATACGGTTGAGCTTGCTCGTAAAGGACCGGGTTAAACGAATGCCGCGCAGTGCGCCGGGTCGTCTGGAAGACGACTTTCGTCGGGCAGCAAGACGAGTGCTCTGAAAAAATGCCCGTTCCTTCGTTGTCGAAGCATTAGCCCCGGACGAGTCGGTGTAGGGCGAGCAAGAATTTGGCAACGCCGTTAGCCCATCCGAGGAGACGTGGCGAGCGCTGAATTCGACCCACGAGCTTTGTGAACGCCGAAGCGTCTCCACCTCCCATCCGAACGAACATCGGCTGAAGCTCGGCATAGAAATCCGGATAGAGATCCGTGATCGGAATTCCTTGCTGCGTCATCTCCAGATATTCCAGCTGCTCAGGGAGTTCGCCGCGAGTATGCCCCTCGTGATGGGTTCCCTCGACGTGGGGGGTATAGAGTGAGCGATAACCGCGCTTGCGAAGCTCCAAGCAAAACAACGCATCTCCAAATCCGTTCGGGCAGGTGAACTCGTCGAGTCCATTGACTGCTTGGAAGGCCTTTCGCTTCACAAGGGCGAGTGCAAACGTGACGGCGTTCACCTCGCGGGTGACGAACGGAAACTGGTGCTCTTGCGAAATGTTTGCAGGGCCTACCGAGAGGAAGCTAATCCCAGCGTGCTGAGTTGCACCGGATGGATAGCGGAGGTGCCCACCGACTGCTCCGATGTCGTCCATCGCGCCCCACGATCGAAGCACGGAGATCGCATCCCGCGATGTCAGCTCCACGTCATTGTTGAGAAACAGAATGAAATCTTCAGTTCCCTCCGCGGCGCCGAGATTGTTGAGCTGCGCAAAGTTGAAAGGACGAGGATCGACGGGGTGAGAGATGTGTTGGAACGGTGCGATGGCAAGAAACCGCTCGATTGCAGAGCGCTCCTCGGGATCGGAACCGTTATCGACCAACGTCACGTGAAGCGAGGAAGCACAATCCTGAGCTGCGAGACTCTGCAGGCACTTCAGTGTGACCTCGGACTGTCCACGATATGGGATAACGACCTGAACGGAGCCGTGCTGTTCGGCCAGGCGGGGATGCGCAACTGTCGAGAGCTCGTGATTCTGAAACTCGAGGCCGTACAAAGGAATGCCAAGATTTCGCGCGTAGTCCTGGAGGGCGAGTGCTCGCTCCGGATTCTCAATCCGTTGATCGGGAAGCTCTGCCCGAGAGTGAAGCAATCCAAGTGGCACGAAGGCACGACGGAGTTCGTTCGGCAGAAGCTCTGCCGCCAGTGCCCAGAAATCAAAGCCCTCGCCCGACAAAATGCGGTCGCATATGCGAGGCAGATGCGCGGCGGCTCGTTGCGAGAGCGCAACCATCTCTCCGACACCGTTCATCGAGAGGAGTGAGTATTTATCGATTGGCGATCGACGAACAAAGCCGGTCACGCCGAGGAGGTTCTCTGTCACGATGACTTCGTTCGTGTAGACCAAATCCGGCAAGCGCCGCATGAGCTGCTTGGCGAGAACGAACAGTGCGGTTGGATGGAGAAGCGATCGGGCATTGAGGATCACTGCATATCCACCAGACTCCCGAATTCGCGAGCCGAGCGATCGTGTGAACCGCTCCTTCTCTTCAGCTGTCGACACGAGCACGACTTCTCCCGGAACGCCGTAGTCCTGGAGCAAGCTCGTTGCTTCGCCACGCATCGATTCCGACGCGATACCGATGCAACATTCGACGTCAGGGTAGCTCTGAGTGGCGACCGAGGCGACCAACGCCCAAAGTGACGGAAGCGAATGGCTATCGACAAACGTCGCGACAAGGAACTCTGGTCGCTCGGGAAGCGCCGCAGCAAAATCGCTTTGCCACACAAGCAAGCGCTCGAGATCCGTCGCCGGATAGACCTTGTGAGGAAGAAGCTGAAAGGGGACGCCCCACAAGGGGGTGGAGAGCAGGCTCCGCCGAGTTCGTCTGCCAGAGGGGGTGGGCGCTGCGCTCTCTCCCTCCGTCGGTCGTTTAAGCGCGCTACCGCTTATCGGGGAACTTTCCTCGTTGGTTTCGAGTGGCTCGAGTGTGTAAACTTCGACTGACATCTTTTCAATTCGCGTTGTGCGGGGAAAACAACGGGGAATCTACGAATTCTACAAGATTCCGCAAGCGGAGCTATTTTCATCTAGGTGAAAGCGCCGACGGCGCTATACGCCACCTCGCTATTGGATGCCCCCATCGCGGCTCTCGAGTGAAGCATTTGGTTCGCTGAGGTCGTCCAATCGACGGCCATCGGGGGAGAATCATTCGGAATGTTTTCCACCCGAAGAGCCGATAGTCGATAGAGCGCGTCGGTCATCCACCCCATTGGGGTGGTCGGCCGGGGGACGAAACTTCGAGCGGAGATGCCCGCAGGTGGTCTATCCTGAAAGAGCTCAGGTCCAGCGCAAGCTCTAGTGCTCTGACAAGTTAGCCTATTACTACTTACTTGTCAGAGCTCTTGTGCTGCGACAACTCAGTGATGGGCGTTTTTTATGGATATCCCGCGAAGCGGGAATCTGTGAGAAACGCCCATCACTGAGTTCAAAGCAGCCAAGAGATAAAAACGAGAGCTCTGACAAGTGAGTCTATTACTACTTACTTGTCAGAGCTCTCGTGAGATTTCTCGCCGGTTGAATCCCGAGTTCCGGAATTTGGCGCGACAAACGAAGTTCGTAATTATCGAATTGTGACGAAGCTCTCCACCCACCTCGCCCTCGCACTCTTAACGCTTGGAGCTTTTGTCTGT
>JADYYL010000030.1 GCA_020853655.1 Deltaproteobacteria bacterium | reverse complement strand
CGGGTACGCCAAGACAACACGCTTCAATCACGGAGCTGGTTTCGAGGGAGGTTCAATGGACACAGACAACGGGCAGAGCGAACGAGATGGGATCGCCGCCGAACTGCACGAGTGGGCCGCGGTATACGAGTCGCTCGGCGGCGCAACGAAGGCCGCGCTCACGCCGCTCATGAAGGCGTGGCGCGTCGGGAAGAAACTCTCCAACCGCGACTCAATCATCGCCTACTTCGACGAAGGAATTTCGATGGAGCAGGCGGCTGAGATCCTCGGATTGACCCGTCGTCAGCTTCAGGGCCGACTCGCGAAGATGCCCATGCTTCTCAACTACCGTCGACCCGACAAGCAGTTCCCTCGGGCTATCGCATGGCTCATCCGCAGCCAGTGGGAAGTGGATGCGAAGCGAAAGCCGACGAAGCCGGTCAAGGAACAGCTCCCTGACGGCTTCATCCTCCTGACTGACGCGCTGAAGCTCTTCTCTGAACCGCCGAGGGCTGCGGAGGAGATGTTGAAGGCGCGCCGGACACAGGGAGGGCAGATGGTGGTCGACGAGCATCTCGCTCAGACCATCGCCAGACGACTGAACCCGAAGCCCGCACCGGCTACGGCGGAGCAGGAATCACCGGTTCCGCAGAAACCTGGCATCGCGGTGCTGAGAGCGGCCAATGAGCGCGCGCGCAAGCGGCTGGAGGAGCGTGCCGACACCCCGGCAGCTCCTCCGGTAGGCAACTTCGTGCGGCCCGGCGTCTATCGCCGAACGGAGTACTTCCTACGCCTGACAGTCGACGGCTGGGAAGCTCGCAACATCCTCGGACTGCACTTCCCCGAAGATGTGAGGAAAATGAACAGGGCTCGCCCAGTGGGGGAACGGGCCCAGATCCTCACGGTCGAATTTCCCACTGACCGGAATCCGGAACGCACCGAGGAAAGGTGGTGGAGAAGGGAGATCGAGAACATCGCGAAGCGGAAACCAGTGGGCTGGAAAGCGACTGCGGCTGCGACCGGTGACGACGACGACACTCCCGACGACCGCGACGACGAGGAGGAAGACGACGCGGAACGCGAGTTTGAACTTCCGATCAGACGCTCGGCTTCGCGATAACCAACCGCGCACTCGAGGGGCCAACCACCCTTCGAGTGCCGGCGACTTGCCGCGTCCACTGTTTTACAAAATGTTCTTCAATGGCGTACCTCGAGACTCCCTTTTCGAAAGCGGAGGCATTGATTACGAGGCGTTCACAGCAGTCGTCATCGGTGTCGAGACGAGCTCCAACACTCCCCGCTCAGCGAGCACTTGAACAAACGAAAAGAGGTCCGCGAAGAGTTGTTCGGGTGATCCGTCCGTGTTCTTGTCCGCGAGGTAGGCCTCCGCGAACGCTTCCAAAGCAAATGGCGCAAACTGAACTCGTTGCAGGAACGCGCTCACCGGCTCACCAACCGACGTCCAGCGCACATTGTTTTCTGCGTCGCGCGAGCAGAGGGCAAAGAGTGGAGTCTCCAGCCTCTCGGAGAGCGCCACCGGTAAGTCCTCGGTCTCGCCGAAGTCATGCCAAGCGCGAATGAGGTCACATTGGAAAGTTTCGAATCGAGTCACGTTCCGACAACGGAGTTGCACCGCCAACACCTGATCGACCGACATGGCGAGCAGTTCCGTCGGTGCAAAGTTGCTCCCCTCATCCGGAACCTCTTGGCGCGCAGCAAAAAACCTCGCGCGTTCGAAACGAATGGTCTCGGCGAGCACCGGATCAAGGGCAATGATGTCTTTCCGATCTTCCACAAGGAAGTGACACAGATTCTCAACCAGCTCGGGCACGAGGCCGGTTCGCCACGGGCGGACTCGCTGCAGCTCCCGAACGAGCACCGGGATCTTCACCTTTCCCTTGGAGCGCTCAGCAATGAGGGCAAAGGTCATCGGGAACTTGGACTCGAGCACGCGGCGCTCGGAGGCGTAAATACTGTCAGAGTAAATCCGAAATTTCCGCTCGTCGATCTTGACGAGATCCTCGAGCTCTTCGGACGTGAGGTTGGGAAAGCGCTCACTCAAATACGCCGAACGCTCACCGACGTCTGATGGCAATGGCAGCTCGTCGAGGATGATCGACCGGAGCGCGGACAGGACATGAGCAAGCGCCATACAAATCCC
Source organism: Deltaproteobacteria bacterium (assembly GCA_020853655.1). Classification (GTDB taxonomy): domain Bacteria; phylum Bdellovibrionota_C; class UBA2361; order SZUA-149; family JADYYL01; genus JADYYL01. The sequence continues at coordinate 987 of JADYYL010000030.1, read as the reverse complement.
AAAACGTTCTCGATGGGTGGATCTTCCCGAGCGTTACGCAAACTCTCGAATGAGTCGATCCGCGGTCTGCGCCTCGGCGAGAAGCTGATTGACCGGAGGAATCGACTTATCCCACTCGACAATCGCCGACGTCGGGCCAGTCCGTTTCAGCATCTCTTGGAACAGCTCCCAGACTTGCGGAGGAACGGGCGCGTCGTGGCTATCGATCACATCGTCCCCCTCTCCTTCCCAACCTGCAAGGTGTACCTGCCCGACTCGTTCAAGGGGAAGTGCCTTCAGGAACTCGAGCGGATCGAAGTGATGATACGTTGAGTTGAGTGTGATGTTGGTGACATCAAGGAGCAGCCCGCAATTGGCCCGCTCGAGGATCGAAGAGATGAACTCCGACTCTTTCATCTCGCGATCACTCACCGTGATGTAACGCGTGACGTTCTCGAGGAGGAACGGTCGTTCGAGATACTCCTGAACAAACTTCACCCGTTCGCTGATGTGGTTCACTGCTTCCGTTGTGAACGGCACCGGGACCAGGCTTTCGAGGTTAACGTGGTCTACCATGGTGAAACAGAGATGGTCGGAGTACCAAGGAGCATCGATACGATCGAGAAACTTCTTCACGCTGGAAAGGTAATCCATGTCGAGCGGATCCGTGGAGCCGATCGACATCCCCACGCCGTGCGGCACAATTCGGTAGTTTTTGCGGATCTCCTCGAAACACTCGCGAACGTATCCGCCGATGTTGACGAAATCATCGACGATGATCTCGAACCACGGGAACGCCGGTTTTTCGGTGAGGATCTGTTCGAAGTGTTGGTGCCGGAGTCCCGCACCGCCGCCGTACCAAGGGAGATTGAAATTGCGCATAAAAAAAGGGTGGGGGTTGTACTCCCCACCCTCGTATCACGGGCGCCCCTGAAAGTGAACGGCCACCGAGGGTCGACACGTGAAGGAACAGAAGGACGAATCCGTTAGTCCTGCTCCATCTCGCCT
>JADYYL010000029.1 GCA_020853655.1 Deltaproteobacteria bacterium | reverse complement strand
CATCGTCGGGGAATCGTTGGTCCCGGCGACAATCCCAGTCCTCCGAGCCCTTGGCGTCGAGCGTGAAGTCGCCGAGTTCAGCACCTATAAGCCCGGGGCCACGTTCTTCGTTCGTCCCGAAGAGCCGCTGAAGATCGTCTTCTGTCCGAGGGGATCAACATACGCCTACAATGTTCCGCGAGCGCAGTTTGACGACACCGTGCTTGGTGCGGCAGTCCGCACTCGTGGCGTGTCGCTCATGCAAGAGTCTGGCAAGCTGACCTACCGGGCAAGTACCGATACTTTCTCTCTTGAAGAGGAACAACTCGCCCGCGTCCGTGACATCCTCGGAGGAGAGCCCCAGCTCTTCGTCGACGCGAGTGGACGCGCCCGCGAGTTTGCAAAGACATCGGAGCTTCGTTCCGTCAGGGGAAAAAGGAATGATTGCGTGATTTTCGCGCATCACGATCGATGCGAGCTGGAGAACGAAGGTCACATCCATATTAATCGGCTCTCCCGCGGGTGGTCGTGGCGAATCCCGCTTCCGGATCGAGTCTCTGTCGGTGTCGTCATGCCAGCGGCGGAGTGGAGAGCTTTCGGCGACACGCCCGAAGAACGTTATGACGAATTCCTGAGGACCGAGCCCATACTCGCGGCGGCGACGCGAACTTCGCAACGAATCTCACCCGTCGCGGTGTACACAAACTATCAACTTATTGGTGAACGGTTTTCCGGAACCAACTGGGTCCTCGTGGGCGACGCGGCCGGATTCGTCGACCCAATCTTCTCGAGCGGACTCGACCTCACGCTCAATGGAGCCATGCGCTGTGCGAAAGCGGTGCTTCGCGGTGGGCCACGCGCGTTTGACGAGTATGAACGGGAGCAGCGTCGGAATATTCTCGCGTGGCAGCTCCTCGCCGAGAGTTTCTACGACGGACGCCTCTTCGGGCTCATCCGCGCCTCGTCGCTCTGGCGAAACACTCCACCGTGGAACCACGTGATTCCCCATGCCGAACGCCACCTTGTGCGTGCGATAGCGGGGATGCTTCCGTTCGATAGCCTCCGCTTTCGCGTCGCGTCTTCTGTTCTCCGAAGTGGCTTCGGCCAGCGATACGGACACCGATTTGCGGTTCAGTGAACATGGTTCCGCCGAAACAACCTGGGGCCCCTGGTACATTCTCTCTGTTCGGAGCGCTGTTCGCGTTCTATCCACTCGCCGTCTTCCTTGGATTTCGGTACCTCGGCGCGCATGCGACGACGGTGCTCCTCGCTCTCATCTTTCTTGCTCGGGGAGTCGCGGATTGGAGACATGCTGGATTACGTAGGTCGCTGAAGTTCTACGCACTGGGGGCCGCGCTCGCTCTCGTCGCTGCCAGCGGCAGGGCCGAGCTCGTGCTGTTCCTTCCGGTCCTCATCAGTGTGTCGCTGATGGCCGTCTTCCTCTTCTCGCTGTTCACTCCGGTATCCGTCGTGGAACGTATTGCTCTCGCAATGCACCCCGAGATCCCTCCGGAGGGGCTCGCGTACTGCCGTTCCGTGACACGCGCGTGGTGTGGGTTCTTTCTCGCAAACTCGCTGGCTGCGCTGTGGACCATTCGAAGCGACTCGCTCGAACTGTGGACATGGTATAACGGCTTCCTCAGTTACATCCTCGTCGGACTCTTCTTCACAGGAGAACTCCTCGTTCGCCGTCGCCATCTTTCACGTATGAAGGTGTCATGATCCGGTTGTTCCTCGCTCTTCTTTTGCTCTCGTCGAGCACCCTCGCCCATGCCCAGGAGCCGCTTCAACAGATTGCGGACCAGCTCGGTAAGCAGAACGTGCTTCGACTTCCATTCGAGCAGACAAAGCGTGTCGTCGTTCTATCGAAGCCACTCGTCTCGTCCGGCACAATGATCTTTGCGAAAGGGCACGGGTTGATCTGGAGGACCGAGAAGCCTTTTCTGTCAGTGATGGCCATCACGTCGTTCGGAATCGTGCGGCACGATAGCGGAGGGACTCGCGTGGTCATGCGGAGTTCGGAGCATCGAGCGGCGGAACATTTCTCAAAGACTTTCCTCTCCTTGTTTTCCGGCGAACTCGACTCAGTGAAAGGTGCCTTTGAAGTTCTCCCCGAGACGACCGCTGGGTCGAGTTCATGGTCACTCCGGCTCACACCGAAGCGCAGCGCTCTTCGCAAAGTGATTGCTGAGATTGCATTGCGCGGAAGCCCTGAACCTGTGGAGTTCATACTCAAAGAAGCCAACGGCGATGAGACCCGAATCACATTCCACGCAGGCTCGGGTTCTCAGATGGAGTTGACGGACGAAGACCGACGACTGTTTGAATCGACCCGACAAACCCTGACGCCATGAGAAATGCCCCATTCGAGAGATCCCTGCGACGGTGGGCCAACATCTGGCTCGTCATCGTCCTCCTGCTCGCCGCCTGGTTGGGGATTCGACTGAGTCGAGGCGATGCGTTTGAGACAGATCTGCTCTCGCTTCTGCCTCCGTCTTCGCGAGAACCTCTCGTTGCCGAGTCGCTGCGCCAGTTTGTGAAGCTCTCGAGCGACCGCCTCGTCTTTCTCGTCACAGATCCGAGCGATTTCGAGGCCAAAGAGGCGGCGGTCCATTTGGCAGACCGACTCCGCGCTTCGGGCTTCTTCTCAGAGATCCGCGATCGATTTGATGGAGACTACCAGGCCGAGATCGACCGCTTCTTCTTTCCCCACCGCTACGCGCTCTACGGGGAAGCACGCGAACGATCCCTGGTCGCTCCCGACGCGGTGGCTCACAAGACGCAAAACATCGCAGAGATTCGTTCGGCACCCCTTTCAGGATCGCACGCGGCTCATCTCGACGACGACCCCCTCCTCTACTATCCCGACATTCT
>JADYYL010000028.1 GCA_020853655.1 Deltaproteobacteria bacterium | reverse complement strand
TGCACCGGACGATAAGCAAGACCGACAACGATCGACTCTTCATCGAGGTTGGCTGCCTCGTCACGCCGATCGATCTCGGCGTAGTTGTAGCGTACCACAGGGATGAGTTTCGGATCTGCGAATCTGTGCCCGAGGAACGTTTCGTTCAACGCCGCAATCCAGAACGGGTAACTCAACTCTGCATATCCTCCCCAGATGTTCCCGGGAACCACGTCTCCGCTCGAATTGATCGCGCGGTCGATACCGAAATAGGCCGCTTCGCCCAGGAAGCGAAATCCGACAGCGCGGAGGTCCCAATCGAATGCACCAGCATTGATACCATTTCCATTCGCGTCGTAATTCCCGGTGTAGCCGCTCAGACCCACCTCTTGCCCAATCAGCGGGCTGAGCGCGAGTCGGCCAACAATTGCCTTGTTATTATTGTTGTCGTCTTCGTAGCTCCCGCGTGCGTCGCGGAACGCTCCGCCACCAGAGGAAATTCCATCATTGAGTCCATTCAGCGCGTAGAGTTCACCGTACAGTGTGGACTCCTCACCTATTGGCAGTTTCATAACAAAGCCCGCGCCGGACTCGGCCCACGTCGTCGGGATGACACGTCGCGCAACAAGCGGTCGGTCGGTCAAAACTTGAAGGTCGTCGTCGTGCACGAGGTTAAACTTTCCAAACGGCACGAGGATGATGCCCGCGCGAACAGCGAGATGCTCATTCACGTCATACTGCATCCAGACCTGCTCGAGTGCAAACTCCCCGCTTCGACCGTGATTTGTCTCGAGTTCTACAGGAATGTTTCGGGCTTCATCTGCATCGATCTGACCGTTGCCGTTGGTGTCGGCGATCGTAATGTCGCCTTCGGCACTGCCCTCGTATTCAAAGGTTGCTCCGTGTTCAAACTCGACCTCCGAGTAGAACTTAATTCGGTCGGTGACCTGCGAGCCGACGTTGAGCACAAAGCGGTGTTGATCGAATGTGCTGTTGTTGTTCTGAAAATCCTCGAACTCAATCGACGCGTAACCGCCGATCGTCGTATTCGAGATCACGTTGTTTTGATAGCGCCCTCCCACATTCTCCTTCAGCAGCGGTTCGATCGCCGACGCCTGCGCCGTCACGGGCTGCGAGGTCGCCGACGTATCGGTCGTGAGAGCGTCGAGATCGTCCTGTGCACTCTTCGTCTCTTGCGCCTCCGCCTTTGCCTGCTTGTGCTCTAGCTCGGTCACCTTTTGCTGTAGGAGCTCGAGTTGCTTCTTCAGCGCCTGGAGTTCTGGGTCCGCGACGGCCGATTGAGGCGAAGCGAACAGCAACGACATGACAAGGGCTGGTAGAACAGCTGCTGGTAAAATTGGGCGCATGGGACTCCGTAAAATGAGTTCACGCCGGCTCTCGTCTCCTTTGGCCGGGGTGGTGTGGGTCTACATGCAGTGGTGCGGTATGTCAAACTCTTGCTTGGTGGCCCCACGGCGCGGTCGGTATCCGCAACCCGTGCCCCTTACTGGACCCTGCCCCGCCCTGGGGCGGTTGGTCTCCATGTCACCAGGCAAACTCCGGAGAGCAACCTGCCCGGAAAATCCGTCGCGCCGTCTGGGGCCACCGAGTTAGACTCCGGGGCCGCAATCTACCGGAGGAAGCCGTGATCCCTGAGACCTATTGGCGCAAAAGCACAACGATCGTTGGCCCGGCTCGTGCCGCAGAGTTCGGGTCGATTGGGCAACAGAGAACGCGTGCTGCGCTTGAGAACTACATCATTTCCAATACGGGTCTGAACTCCCGCGTCTTGGATGCCGGATGCAACACGGGTGTGGAAGGATACCGCCTCTTCGCCTCTGGATACGCCGGGCAGTATGTGGGCGCCGACAGCAACCCACTGGCACTCAGTCATGCGCTCGAGAATCTCACGGGTCGGCCGGCATCCTTCCTGCTCTCGGATCTCGCGGCGATTCCATTCCCAGATAAGAGTTTTGATGTTGTTTTCTCAAAAGACGTCATCGAGCATGCGCCCACCTTTGAACCGATTCTGAGCGAACTCTGCCGTCTGACGCGTGGTGTGCTTGTGCTCTCGATGTTCATTCGCATGAGAGAAGGCGACGACGAGATTCGCCCTCATCCCGACGGATACTATCTCAATCGCTATTCGCGCCCTCGATTGTTGTCGTTCGTCAAAGCCCGCGGTTTTGCCAGTGAAGCAACGGTGTTTGCTGAGGGAGAAGACGAAGTGCTGGTGTTCCGGCGCGGAGCGTAGTTCGCGGATCTGCGTCGAGAGCTTGTTCTGCACTTTTCCCCGTCTGCGAAGCTGATATCGAAAACATCTGCGTCGTCGGGTTTGTTGCGACGAGGAGAAAGTGCAGAACACGCTCTAGGCTCGACGTTTTCCCCCGGGCGACTCCTCCGAGAGAACGCGGGCGCGTCGTTCCAGAGCCTTGTGTATTGTGCGAGTCGATTTCTCATCCCACCCAACCGTCGCACTCGTCGGTAGTATTCGACTCCACGCCCTGAGCGTCCGGTCGAGAAGCTGCTCAACTGCGGCCCGTCGCACACCAACGCGCTCGCCAAATGTCAGAAAATTCTCTCGCTTGAAGTTGCCACGTTTGCCGTCAAGCTGAAGTGCCATCTCCTCGTCACCGTATGGGAGCGTCGATACGAGGTCATATGCCGGAGCGAGCCCGGTGCGTATTCCGTCTCGACTTTCGAGAACGCTGATGTTCTTCGCGTGGAGGTCACCGTTCCCGATGAGGTACGAGAACAGATACTGCCGAAGGAGATGACTTGTCTCGATGATCGGCGAGGTGCAGACATCGCCGAGCCCACCGCAGATCTCCCTGAGCGTGAGCCGGTACTTATCCTGCGGATAGCGCCCGAGGAACTGGCACGCATCCTCCTGGTGGAGAGAAGTGAACCTCGAGGATTTACCGACGGGAACGCGATCAAATCGCTCGACCAATAGCCCCGCGTTCCCGCCTCGATCGAGAACGATTTCGGTGAGTGCGACATCGACACCACAGGCTCGTGCGGCGCTCATGCAGAAGTGCTCGTTGTGCACGAGCCGCGGATACTCCGGAGAGCCGAGTTTGAGTATGCAGTTCCGATTCCGCTTCTTCAGAGCCACGGGAAACGATATTCGCTGTGCGGACAGCTTCGGTTGAACGCCAGCGATCATCACGTCCCGCTTTCGTTCGGCGAGCGAATCAACGCCGATGACTGCGTGAAACATCTCGTTGAAGTCGATTTCATCGACGCTCGGAAGCGAGCGCTCGCGAGTGACTCGCGGTTCGCCTCCGTCCAGTGCTACGGAAACGTCTCCGATCGTATCGCCACCGCCCGCAGCGAGCATCGAGAAGAGGTCGTCTGCAGAGGTCTTCAGCGCAGAGAGCAATGCTTTCTGTCGAAGTCCCTCTGGAAGGAGCCCCGCGAAGAACGGATGGAGGTTCACTCCCCGCACCTCATGCGTTTGCGCCTGTGCTCCGAGTGTTGAGGCAAGCGCCAGCGCGGGATCTCTCTGCAGTTCGAGAAAATACTCCGAATCATACTCAAACGCCGCCCCCTCCGTTGTCCGCCGTAACGAACCCGCCCGTCGCTCCTTCTTGAAGACGGCAAGCTCCTCGACCTCGCGGAGTTCGCTTAGTCGCGTCACGAGAGTTCCTCTTCAACGGTGAACGTGCTCTTCCCACGTTGAAGATGCAGCTCGAGCCCAAGGACATGAAGAACGGCAAAGACCAGCTCGAGGCGCACCGTGGCCTTTCCCCGCTCGAGCTGCGAGATGAAGTTCAGTCCCGCGCCACTCATGGCGGCAAGTTCGCTCTGACTCAGTCCGGCCGCTCGACGGGAGCGGCGGACGGCATGACCAAGTTTCTCTGCGGCACTCATATTCCCCCGATTGCGTGAAGTCTGATGCCTTTTTGTCCGCGAATTGCGAATCGTGCTTAATATTCACTCGTTAGAGTGAAGATGCACCAGGATACGGCGGCGTTTCGGCAATATCAAGAGTTATTCACGCGCTCGC